>CALZYS010000162.1 GCA_945830345.1 uncultured Prevotella sp. | reverse complement strand
TCGTCGTTATATGACAGGATGCTCGTATTCTCGTCATGGGCGAGGTCGATGGCTTGAGCAACGGCTTGCTCGTTGCCGGAGATGGTGGCGGCGAGAAGGTTCTGAGAAGCAGATATGGTATCGACAAGTCTTGTCCAAGACGTGTCTTCCACTGCATTCAGAAATTCTTCCGCAACCTCCTTGTTCGGGATGTAGCACTCTTTGCTATCATGAATATACGACAAGTAGCCAAGGTGAATCATCACGGTCAAAGCATCGTTCTTGCTGCGTACAATATGCATGTCATTCTGGAACTTTGAAGTATTGACTTGAACATGCTCACCTGCCAACATCTTTATTATGTCATCCTTCAAGCCATCGAAGTTCATCTGGATATAAGTATTTATGGAATCGTAAGCCCCGGTAGTTGTCCAATAGCTCCTGCACTCACCACGCTGGATGGCTTTCATCACGGAATATGGATTATAAATGGACTTCTCCCTGCCGATGTTATATCCGTCATACCACATCTTCAGGTCTTCCACGGATACATTGTGTTGCTCAGCCAATGTCTGGACTTCATCCTTTGTGAATCCAAAGCAAGGAGCAAGAAAAGCCGGGTCAATAACCGAATACTCATTAAAGTTGTTTAAAGCCGACTCTGTATTGTATCTCTTGATAGGAAGTATGCCTGTAAGATAGGCACCGGAAAAGACTTTGTTTGAACCCAACCCCTTGAATAGACGACGGAGCAGATCGACGTATGATGTCATGATGTATTCGTCAGTACCCATTTCACGAAGTATGGCATCCCACTCGTCGATAATCATAAAGAAACGCTCGCCTGTGCTATCGCTGATGCGGTAGAGGATATCCATCAGGTCATCATCATCTTGTATGTTAATCTGAGGGAAGACATCAAGAACCTCTTTGATGATTCTGTTCTGAATACGTTTTACTATGTCCCTCTCGCCCCTGTATTTTGTAGTGAAGTCAGTAATATCTACACATATCACATAATACTTGTTGAGATATGTTTCAAATGTACTGTCTTGCTCTGCTTTCAATCCACGAAACAGCTCGCGCGAGTCACACGACTTGTCGTAATAGGCACACAACATCTTTGCAGCCATCGATTTGCCAAACCTACGGCAGCGGGTCACGCAGCTATAGCGACTCTCTGTATTGAGTGTCATATTGATTAATGGAATCAGCGATGTCTTGTCAACATACTCACTATTAACTATATCGTTAAACTCACAATTGCCTCTATTTATATATATACCCATAATTATTTCACTTGTAGCAGGAGAGATAAGCCCGTTTCCGATTGCAAAGATACTAACTTTTTGTCTTTAATCCAAACATTCAGACCGTTGTTTCCATTCATTTACGACTATTTAACTAACCGAGGCTATTCCCCTACAGCCACGAGGCATTGCAAAGAGCCGGAAGAAAAATAATTGAATCCAAAGATTATGCCGCAAATATGGCAAGCTCAGAAAGTAATATGGCAAGTTCTGTAAAGCATAGAATTTCTCGGAAGGAAATGCAAACAATTATACTTCAGAACAGCAAGGAATGGATTACCATTGATGAACTGGCAGCATTGATAGGCAGGAATCCCAAATACCTGCGCAATTTTATTATTCCCGTTATGCTTGCATCAGGAAAAATAAAAATGATGTATCCTGACAATCCCAATCATCCCAAGCAATGGTATAAAGCCAAGAAATAACGCATAGAAAAATAAAGTTTAAAAATATCATTGGGGCGATATTCTCAGCAATACATTTGGTATTGTCATATACTCAAGTTTCGGAAGTAACATATTCTTAAACTTTTAGATTTTCGGTTCAAAGAATGACCCTCATCATAGCCAATACTATTCTTAAAAATTTTTAATTATTACCCTCATACCATCACCTTTTATTTATATTACTAATTATCAGTGGCTTAACAAGTAGATTATGGGTGAGGGTATGAGGGTAAGAGGGGTATATAGTATCAAACACCCTCACTTTTCTTATCAAATACTCTCGTATTATATCCTCCTTACACACGCTTTGTGGCTTCCACAGTCCGAAGGAATGAACATTTGTTGTGGTGATGAATGAACTGCTGTTGTGGTGATGAATGAACAGCTGTTGTAGAGATGGATGAACAGCAGACGAGAAACTGTCTGAATAGCTGTTGAGATACTGTCTGAAGTTCACTTGACTCATAATCCCGATAAGCTATCGTTACGTTCACAAAAGGCTTTGTACGTTCATCCAAAAGCTTTGGACGGAGATTCGAAGCCTTTGTATCTCCGTCCAAAGCTTTTGTACGCACGATTTATTCATTAAAACCAAATGATTCAGAGTAACGGTCAATCCGTTAGTATATGAGAATGCTTGCGGGCAATTACTTATGGTTTTAAATGCGGATGCCTCTGGGAGCGCAGGCGTCTCGCCTGCGGCCAGCGTAGAGAGTAATCAAAAATATCGCAAAAGATATATGTTTTCCGGACAAGCCGCGGGCGAGACGCCCATGCCCCCAGAGGCATCCGCACAGTTCTTTACTTCAGAAACTTGAGTTAGATTATGGAAATCTGAAGCCCATAGAATATTCGCACCAACCCTTCACCCCTACACAAATTACACATAAAAGACTGATTATCATGCATTTCAACAAATGTAGGGTTGTCTCAACCCTACACTAACCCTACATTTTAAGCAGCTATCCCGCCATCATAAGCTGCATTACCAACATTACCTAACGACAATGACGACTCTGTCCCCCCCAATGACAGGCGACTGCCAAAGTGATGACAGACGACTGGCAATAACTTGGCAGAAACAATGGAGTCGGTTAAGCAGTTAAATACTGTAGTTTAACTATTGTGACTACTAAAAAGATTGTTGTCACAGTCGGAAAAATTTTGGGTAACTTATGCTTTATGTTATAATTAGGGTCTGCTGAATTAATATTTTGCCAGAACCATGGGGTAGCAGACATTGCCCCCACAATTGACCTGGGCCAACAACATGTGCCATATTACGATAAGAGCATGACAAAGTTCTCTCAAGAACTTCATCACGTTTTTGACGAAGTAGCACATTCCCGTCCAGCATCTTGCTGTCTCAGGGAGCTTGGCTCTTATGTTGTTGGCTCGATAGATTCTCTTGCCAGTGCCGAATGAGCATTCGACTTCGTTCCTTTCTCCGACGGCCTTGGCCATCTTGGCGAGGATTTCAGGACTCGGCGGATTCTTTGGGGGACACCCCAGAGGCTTGCAGTATGTCTTGATCTCCAACTTTTTGAGCAACTTCCGGTTTTCCTTGTTCATGTAGATCTTGTCTGCAAGAATGGTTGCCAGAAGATAGCCGAATCGTTCTTTGAATTTGTTGATATGAAGTGAGAGGTCTGAGCTTTCGTTATATGCATCCCAGCTGTGATGATCTATGAATGTGTATCCCTCATATAAGCTGGCTCCTATCTTCGCCCCGAACTCTGTCTTGGCTTTTGCCTTGCCCCTTACGATTGGGCGTACGTGAGGCTGGTAGATGCTGACTATGCGATTTGCGCAGACATGCGTCTTGTCCTCGAACATCTTGCGTTGCTGACCATACATCTCATATTTGGCAGTGATAAGCCTCACATCATGCGGCTGGAGACAGTCTTCCTTCCTACAGTCGTGGTTTACAAGAAGTTCCGTTATGCGGCGAAGGTCGATATGGAGATAGTCAAGCATTGCCGACATGACTGAACGGACAAGTCTTGATGACCGATATTCCAAGGCTGGCGCATACCTTGGATACCTTATGGAGTTCTCCATTGCTGTCCGTGTATTCGGCATCATCGGAGTCTTGGACAACGGAAGAGGGAGGCTCCTGGCTGTTGTTGACTTCATTGTTTCCTGACTCTCCGCGTTTCTCCTCCTGCTTGCGCTTCCGCTCAAGTAGAAGACGGGTGGTCATTTCGTTGAGTTCTTCCTCGCTGATGCGTTTACGGATGGTGACGAACAGGCTCGGGTCGAAAATGGGTTTGTCTGTAAACTCAGTCAGGCCGCACAAATACTGCATATAGGGATTCTCACGTATGAGTTCTATTGTCTCGATGTCGCTTAGGCAGAGTTTGTGCTTGATGATCATGGCTCCGATTATCAAGCGGGCTGGCTTGTTGCCTGCACCCTTCTCTAAGTTGTTCAGACGGGAATTGTATTCCCTCTCCAACTCTGGCCAAGGAAGCAGGTCAC
>CALZYS010000161.1 GCA_945830345.1 uncultured Prevotella sp. | reverse complement strand
CAGGCACAGGCTCTTCTGCCTGCCGAGGTAACGCGTGTGGGTGTGACTGTCACAAAGCAGCAGACATCAAACGTTATCATGTTCACCCTTACATCCAAGGACGGACGATATGACGACGAGTTCCTCACCAACTACAACGACATCAACGTCATTCCTGCCATCAAGCGTATCAACGGTGTGGGTGGAGTGATGTCGCCTGGTATGAAGACCTATTCAATGCGTATATGGCTTCAGCCCGACAAGATGAAGCAGTATAACATGATGCCATCCGACGTGTCGGCAGCTCTTGCCGAACAGAACATCGAGGCTGCCCCTGGTAAATTCGGTGAGCAGTCGGAGGTGTCGTTCCAGTATGTGATGCGCTACAAGGGACGTCTGAAGACTCCTGAGGAGTATGGCGACATTATCATCCGTTCGGATGCCAATGGTCAGACTCTCCGCCTGAAGGATGTGGCACAGATAGAACTTGGAGGTCTCGACTACAGTGTGTCGATGAAGAACAACGGCAATCCCTCTGTGATGGGTATGGTGCAGCAGATTGCAGGCTCCAACGCCACACAGATTGCAGCCGACGTGAAGGCTGAGCTTGAGAAGCAGGCAAAGTCGTTCCCTCCGGGTATGGAGTATAAAATCAACATGGACGTGACGGAGTTCCTCTTCGCTGCTATCGAGGAGGTGGTGTTCACCCTCGTGCTCACCCTCTTGCTGGTGTTCCTTGTGGTGTATGTGTTCCTCCAGGACTTCCGTTCAACACTTATTCCTATGATTGCCGTGCCGGTGGCTCTTATCGGTACGTTCCTCTTCCTGTGGATATTCGGATTCACCATCAACTTGCTTGTGCTCTCGGCATTGCTTCTTGCCATTGCCATTGTGGTGGATGACGCCATCGTGGTGGTGGAGGCTGTACACGCCAAGCTCGACCAGGGATATAAGAGTGCATTGAATGCATCTATCGACGCGATGAACGAGATTACCGGAGCCATCATCTCTATTACTCTTGTGATGGCAGCCGTGTTCGTGCCAGTGTCGTTCATGGGCGGTACAAGCGGTACGTTCTATCGTGTGTTCGGTATCACCATGGCGGTGTCTATTCTTATCTCCGCGCTCAACGCGTTGACATTGTCGCCAGCCCTTTGTGCCATCCTGTTGAAGCCTCATACCGGCGACGGAGAGCATGGCAAGAAGTCGGTTATTGACCGTTTCCACGATGCATTCAACTATCAGTATGAGAGGATTCAGGCTAAATATAAGAAAGGTGTAGAGAATGTTATCAAGCACCGCATTGCCGCCGGTGTCACCGTGGCTCTCGGTATTGTGATACTCGTAATCACTATGGCAACCACCAAGACTGGTCTTGTGCCCGACGAGGACAATGGTGTGCTCTTCTGTACTGTGTCTATGGCTCCTGGTACTGGTGAGGCACGCACTCGCGAGTGTGTTGAGCAAATCGACAAACTGCTTGCTGCCAACCCAGCCATCAAGACCCGCGAGCGACTCCTCGGATATAACTTCATCGCAGGTCAGGGTTCCGACCAGGCCACCTTCATCATCAAGTTGAAGCCATTTGAGGAGCGTCCTGCCGGATTCTTCTACAATCTCTCCGGATTGTGGCAAGGCGACGGTATCAAGCGTTTCTTCCTCAACCCGATGTCAAATACAGCAGTGCTCGGAATGATTTACAAGCAGACTGCCGAGATAAAGGACGCACAGATCCTTGCCTTCGCTCCGCCTATGATCGATGGTTTCGGTATGACCAACGGTGTTACCTTCACCATGCAGGACAAGACTGGTGGCGACCTCAACAAGTTCTTCGAGATTACCAAGAACTATCTTGCTGAGCTCAACAAGCGTCCGGAGATTGCACAGGCTATGACATCTTATAACCCCAACTATCCCCAGTATATGGTGGATGTGGATGTTGCCAAGTGTAAGCAGGCTGGTATTGCGCCAAGCACTGTGCTCTCCACACTCCAGGGATACTATGGTGGTCTTTATGCCTCAAACATGAATGCCTATGGTAAGCTCTATCGAGTAATGATCAAGGGAGATGTGGCAAGCCGTATGAGTCCTGATGGTCTCAACAGTATATATGTTCGCACTCCGGGTGGTATGTCTCCTGTCAAGGAGTTCTGTAATCTGCATCGAGTATATGGACCTTCCAACGTCAACCGATTCAACCTCTTCACTGCCATCAACGTCAATGCGTCGGCAGCCACCGGTTATTCTTCGGGTGACGCCATCCGTGCCATCGAGGAGGTTGCCGAGCAGGTATTGCCCCAGGGTTATGGTATCGACTACTCTGGTTTGACACGTTCGGAGCGTGAGTCGAGCGACTCCACTGCCATCATCTTCGTGATGTGTATCGTGTTCGTATATCTGATCCTGTCGGCTCAGTATGAGAGTTACATCCTGCCTTTGGCTGTTATCCTCTCCATACCGTTCGGTCTTGCCGGAGCATTCATCTTCACACAGCTCTTCGGTCACTCCAACGACATCTACATGCAGATTGCGCTCATCATGCTTATCGGACTTTTGGCAAAGAATGCCATCCTTATCGTACAGTTTGCCCTTGAGCGTCGTAGAATGGGTATGGCAATCAAGTATTCTGCCATCCTCGGAGCCGCAGCCCGTCTGCGTCCTATCCTTATGACATCATTGGCGATGATCATCGGTCTGTTGCCTCTGATGTTCGCATCGGGAGTAGGTAAGAACGGTAACCAGACTCTTGGTGCCGCAGCCGTGGGAGGTATGCTTCTCGGTACATTGCTTCAGGTGTTCATCGTGCCCGCTCTCTTCGCCGTATTCCAGTGGTTGCAGGAGCGTCTCTCTCCGATGAAGTTTGCCGATGACGAGGCTCATGTGGATTCCGAAATCAAGCAGTTTGCCAATCCCTTTGCAGCTGCCGAACTCCAGAAGATGATAGAGAAGAAGGACAAGGGAGAAGCGTGATTGATGACTGATTATTGATTAATGATTATTGATTAATTATGAAAATAAAAAATATTTTTCCCTTTGCAGCCTCAGCATTGTTGCTTGCGAGCTGCGGGATATACAACAAATACGAGCGTCCTGAGGTAAACGCCCAAGGACTCATACGCGACGTGCAGTCGGACACTGACACGCTCGCAGTGGCGGATACTACCTCGTTCGGCAATCTGCCGTGGCGTCAGGTATTTACCGACCCGCAGTTGCAGTCTCTCATCGAGACTGCACTCGCACACAATACCGACTATCTCAACTGTGCCCTCAACGTCAAGATGGTTGAGGCGCAGCTCTCAATGGCGAAGTTGGCTTTCCTGCCTTCAGTGGCATTCACTCCGCAGGGAACCATTTCGCAGTGGGATGGCAACAAGGCATCCAAGATTTACTCTCTGCCGGTGTCTGCATCGTGGACAGTCGATCTCTTTGGTAATATACTTAATGTAAAGCGAAGCACTCAGATGCAGCTCCTCGGCATGAAGGACTATCAGCTCGTGGTGAAGACCAAGCTCATCACCAATGTGGCTAATATGTACTATACCTTATTAATGCTCGACCGTCAGCTTGAGATTCTCAACTCTATGTCGGAGCTTACTCAGGACACATGGCGCATAATGAAATTGCAGAAGGAACTGGGACGTGCCAACGAAACAAGTGTTCAGAGTGCTGAGGCAAGTCATTATGGTGTGCTCACCAATATTGCCGACATGAAGCGTCAGATTCGTGAGGTTGAGAACTCTCTCTCGCTTGTACTCGGACAACCGGCACAGGCCATTGCGCGCGGAAAACTTGCCGACCAGTCGCTGCCTACAGAGTTCTCTACAGGTGTGGGAATACAGTTGCTCGCCAACCGTCCTGATGTTCACTATGCCGAGATGGCTCTTGCCTCATGTTTCTATGACACTCAGCAGGCACGCTCCAACTTCTATCCACAGTTGACAATCAGCGGTACGGGAGCATTCACCAACAACAGTGGTGGTGGCATTGTCAATCCAGGCAAGTGGCTCTTGTCGGCAGTGGGAAGTCTGGTGCAGCCTATCTTCCAGAACGGACGAATCGTCGCTGGTTTGAAGGTTGCCAAGTATAAGCAGGAGCAGGCATTCAACACATGGCAGCAGGCCGTTCTCCAGGCAGGAGCAGAGGTGAGCAATGCCTTGGTGCAGTATAACTCCTCCGATGAGATGTCGAAACTCGATGCCAAGCGTGTGGATGTTCTCACCAAGAATGTTGATATGACCCGCGAACTCTTCAAGTCGAGCTC
>CALZYS010000160.1 GCA_945830345.1 uncultured Prevotella sp. | reverse complement strand
ACTCATAAATCTACCCTTAATCGTGTATTGGATGATAGTTGCGGATTTTAGGATGTACCAAAAAGACTGATACCCAAAATGGGCAAAGCGCCTTTTGCTGTTTTTTTAATGAACTCTCTTCTTGACTGAAGTTCTTCTTTCTTTTCGTTTTTACTCATAATAACTATTTTTTTAAATTAAACAATATGCCTTTCGGCGTTATTTGATAATCTCGATAAAGTCAGTTGGGATATATGCGGTTGCTACCAAGCATAGGCCAGAAATCTCTACTACAATTCTTTGTTGTCCAGCAATGCGGGCTACCTTTCCAGTTACTCCTTGGAATTCTCCTGCGATGACACGCACAGTGTCACCAGTTTTATAATGGCACTGTTCGGCAGTTACTATCCTTACGTGGGCACTATCCGTGCTTGTCGCCTTGATGAAGTTTATCATTGCTTCGTATGGTATGGTCAGTGGAGGATTCTTTCCATTTGCTTCTGGTGGGAGTGTCCTGTTCAAATAATATTTGATAGACGAGGAAGGTGCGTCGGGCGACTTCTTGACAAATCTGTTAGCTTGCTCTCTTGTGGCATATATAAAAAGGATGTTGGGAAGAAGAGGCTGTAGTATTCGCTTCTTCTTCCCAACAATCATTTTCTGCACATAGTGCATGGGAACGTATGTCGTTATTCCTTCATTCTTGGCTTTAGTGGTTGCGCCATTTACCCTGTTGTATGTGGCGCGCAAAACAAACCAACAGTAACCTTCCTTCCGAGCATATTCCGAGGACACCCCTGTATCTGAGCTCTGGGCTTCGGGGGAGACATTGGAGGCAAATCCAATGTGAGGAGGTGAATCGCAACCTCGTGTGGTATGCGCATTAAGCAATGCGTTCATATCGGCTTCTATGTCTTTGCTCATTAATAGCAATTATGGCACAAAAAAGCGTGGAAACGTCTGTTGTCCGTTCCACGCATCGAGGCTCTAGCATTGCCTAATCTGATTGAACAGACAACGTCAGAGCCCACGCCGATATGAATAACTTTCCTTGGAAAACCATATAATCAATAATATCGTATCTCCATAAAGATACAATAAATGCTATAAGGTCTCTTTGGGATAGATATATCACACCCGAGGACATCTACCGTTGCTTCGTTCAAGATCAGATTTTGAATTTGCTAGATTCGATGCGTCTCAAACAGAGCGTTAGTAAACGCCTTAATATGTCAGGACTATTTTTTACCCACCCAATGCCCGCTTAGTACTACTTTGTCTTCTAAGACTCCGCCATACTCTGCACGGCGTGGGCTGCCTCGCCAGTCATCATGAAAGAACTCGTCTAACCTCGACAACTATAAACGTGGCTATGATAGTCCGCTGCAAAATTACAAAAAATAATTGATTTAATGCAAGGAAATGAAAGAAAATATCGCCCGATGATTGAATTTAACGGAAATTAACGGCAATATTGTTCTCACATTATGTATAATTAGGTGTATGCAATGGGTTATTTCAGTTGCGAAAACTTTGCAGGTACTTTGTGGTATCAAAGATGTTCTTATGGTTTATTATTAAGCAGATTAATAGTTTTACTGAATTCTGAGACTATATAAGGCATATCGGGATTGTCAGTACGTAAAATGATAGCTGCGTGATTAATTATGCCCTCTTCATCTTTTACAGATGCTGATACAAAGGTAAATTGGGCTTTGTTAAAGTATGCTGAGAACCAATATTGGAATAACCTATTCCGCATTGACTGTTTGGCATCTCCAGTCTCACAAATATATAGAAGCACATTCTCATTATTGCTAAAGAAATCCTCAATGATTGCAATAATTGTGTCTTTTACCTTTGGGTCCCTTGGTGATTTTTTATTATTTGTATTAATGATTACTAATTGATAGGTAGCAAAGTCAAAAGACGAGTCATCATATTCAAAACCGACAAGATAATGAACATCATAGTCTGTTTTGAAAATAACAAAACTCTTATTGGTCGCATATTGTACTTTATACGGCGAGTTCTCATTAATGGACTCAACTGATAGAATCATAGTATAAATAAATAATCAACCTTTTTACCAGTTTGTTTTTCATAAACTGATGACAACTCGCACTTCATACGCTCAATGCAAGCCTGTTTTTTTTGTTTTGCGGATTGAAATCTGCGCAAAGCTTCTTCCCTCGTTAAACTTGTACCTTCCATAATTAATATATTTTTGCTGCAAAATTACAAATAATTATTGATTCGTGCAAGGAAATGAAAGAAAATATCGCTTGATCTGATAAAAAACATAAAACATTGGGAATTCCATTGGTCGTTCAATGGGAAAATACAATATTTGCAAACGGAACGGGGAGTTCCGAACTCGTGGTTACATAAATATATTCAACAGATATGAGATACCTGTTAATCCTCCGTCTTGCACTCCTTGAAGTGCATGTCGCGTTCGGCCTTCTCCTTGGGGAAGGCGAAATAGATGCAGGTGGCCTCGGTGCATATCTGACCCGTGGAGTCGGAGAGTGTGGCTTGTATGGTGACGAGGTTGCGCTTCTGCTCTAAGATATGCGCACGCAGAGTGAGCATGGGGTCGGATGTTGACACTGGTCGCTTGTATTTTGTCTCCATGCGCGACGTTACGCCTGCTGTTTGGAGCTTACGTGTCACCACCCAACCGCAAATCTCGTCGAGCAGCAAGGCTTGTATCCCGCCGTGCAGGGTGTCCACCCATCCCTGAAAGTCGGGTGTTGGTTGCCATTGGCTCACGATGTCTTCTCCGTCCTCGTAGAAGTGGAGATGAAATCCGAAAGGATGGTCGGGCGAACAACCGATGCAGTTGTATCCTGGCATTCCCTCCCAAGGGTTGATAATCTTCTTCATATAGTTATTGTTTTTTACTTGAAATAATGAAATATGCTTTTATTTCCTCTTTGTCGAAGTGGTCTTCTTTGAAGTCGTTGTCTTATTTGATGAAGTTGTTTTCTTTGTATTGGAAGAAGATACGTGGAATGTCTTGGTCGTGGTATTTGCCGCAGGCTTTGAGGCAGGTTTGTAGTATTTCAGAGCCTCGGGCAGCCATCCCTGGATGTTCTTGATGCGGGTGGCATCGCTGGGGTGGTCGCTGAGGATAGAGTAGGAGCTGCCAGTGGATTGTGCCATCCTCTGCCAGAAAGCCACTGCCACGTTGGGGTCGTAGCCTGCCATTGCCGCGAATATCAATCCCATGCGGTCGGCTTCGCTCTCCTGACTGCGCGAATATGCTGCTCCGCCGAGAGTCGTTCCGATGCCGAATACCGTGGCACCTATCTGCTGCAGGTTGGCACTTGCTCCCGCTCCTTGAAGTACGGCACCGAGAATCTGTCCGCCATACTGCTTTCTCACCTCATTGCTCATCCTCTCTGCCGAGTGCTTTGCCACGGCATGGGCAATCTCGTGACCCAATACCACTGCGAGCGAAGCCTCGTCCTTGGTAACTGGCAATATTCCCTCGAACACTACTATCTTTCCGCCAGGCATGCAGAAGGCGTTCACACTCTTGTCCTGCACAAGGTTGAACTCCCACTTATACTGCGACACCTCTGCGCCCATACCGTTCTGCTGAAGATAGCTCACCACGGCATTGGCGAGATTCTGTCCCACTCGTTTCACCATAGCCGTGTTTGTGGCATTGGTCGAGGGCTTGGCTGTCTTCATATACTCCTGATACTGCTGGTTGCTGAGGCTCAACACCTGTTCGTCGCTCACGAGTATGTTCTGCTTGCGTCCGGTGATGGGCACTGTGCTCGATGTGCCGCAACTGCTTGCCAAAACGGCTAATAGTGCCGACACAAATAACATTTTCATCTTTTTCATATTCTTAATGTTTTTAATATTTGCGCTGCAAAATTACTCATTATATATGAAATGACAAAGGATATCGGCAAAAATATCTCGTTATTCATGCTTTTTTTTGTTGGCGGAACTCCATTATTTGGAGTCCGCCTCGTCGTTGAAGTAGTCGCCCTCGGGCATGGCGCAGTTCATTGAGACACATGCGTTGAATCTCATTCTTGCCCTGTTCTCGCGGGCGAACATCTCACGTGTGCCTGCCTCATTCTGGGTGAAGGCAAGGTGGTTGTCGATGTTCATCGCTCCGGCCATACCCTCCACGTCGAGGTTGTCGGTGCCGATGAGCGTGAATGTCCATCCCTGCTTCTTCATCTTGTTGATGAGCGTCTTTACCATTTTGAGGTTATACTCCTGCGAGCAGTTCTCCTCGCCGT
>CALZYS010000159.1 GCA_945830345.1 uncultured Prevotella sp. | reverse complement strand
CCCTATGCCAAGATTGAGAATCTTGTATCCTAACCATTAGATGAATCCACCAAAATGATGTGTGTTTTTTTAAGAGCTTTAGAGTAGTGGATAGGGGAATCGAACCCCTATGCCAAGATTGAGAATCTTGTATCCTAACCATTAGATGAATCCACCATCTTGCACTCTTCGGGAAAGGCTGCGGAAGCTGGGGGATTCGAACCCCCGGTACGGTAACCCGCACGGCAGTTTAGCAAACTGCTGGTTTCAGCCACTCACCCAAACTTCCAATAAATTAACCGGTTTCGTTGCCTCTACCGCAGCACTTTCTCTCAAATGCGGTGCAAAGGTACTGCTTTTTTTTTGAATAACCAAACTTTTTCGCACTTTTTTTTGATTCTTGTGCAAAAAAGCTGGTTATTCTGTGTTTTTTGCCTTTATTTGTTGGGAATATTCTTCAAAACATCGAGCAAATGTCTCCACACCATGTCAACGGTGGGTATGTGGATTCTTTCTTCGGGAGTGTGAACGAATCTTAGTGTCGGACCGAATGACACCATGTCGAGGGTGGGGTAGCGCTCTGAGAAAAGACCGCACTCCAGTCCGGCATGTATTCCCCTTACAATCGGTTCCTTGCCGAATAGTTTCTTGTATGAGTCCACCACAAGCTCTGTGAGCTGGCTATTGGGATTCATCTTCCAGGCTGGATAACCGTCGTTCTGCTCAACTTCTGCACCAGCCAACTCGAATACAGCCTTCACCGTATTGCACATATTGTCGAGATTGCTCATCACATTGCTGCGCTGCGATGCCACGCACTTGATCTGTTCATTCTCGGTGATGATACTTGCGATGTTGCTCGATGTCTCGACCATGGTTTCGAGAGCTTTGTCCTGACACATGGCAAACACTCCGTTGTCCACAGCCTGAAGGGCACGGATAAATCTGTCGGCCACTGCTTTCTCAATCACAGGCTGAGCTTCTGTGCTCTGCATGTTCCACACCATCTGCGTGTCGCTTACATGATATTCTTCTTCCACCTCAGAGGCAAACACATTCCAGTCAACTCTCACTTCCTCCTTGCGGTCGGCTGGCACGGCAATGACAAATCGTCCGTCGCGGGGAATGGCATTGTGCATCTTGCCCGAATCGAACGACACAAGTCTGACGTCCATCTTCTCCACCTCTTTATATATATAACGCGCGAGAATCTTGATGGCATTGGCGCGCTTCTTCTCGATGTCGTCGCCCGAATGTCCACCCGTCAGTCCCTTGATAGAGCCCTCGACGAAGAAATATCCCTCGGGAGCAGCCTCGCGCTTGAAGTTGAATGTGGCAAATGTTGAGCGGCCACCGGCGCAACTGACGAATATCTGGCCTTCGTCCTCACTGTCGAGATTGATGAGCATGTCGCCCGTCATAAATCCGGCTTTCATGCCCGAAGCTCCGGTCAACTGAGTCTCCTCGTCTCTTGTGAATACACACTCTATCGGTCCGTGCTCAATCTCATCGCTGTCGAGGATAGCCAGTTCCATAGCGCAACCGATACCGTCGTCGGCACCGAGAGTAGTGCCCTTGGCGGTAAGCCATTCGCCGTCAACATAGGTCTGAATGGCATCCTTGTCGAAGTCAAATTCCACATCCACAAGTTTGTCGCACACCATGTCCATGTGGCTCTGCAGGATAACCGTCTTGCGGTTTTCCATACCCTTGGTGGCTGGTTTACGGATAATCACGTTACCCGTTTCATCCACCTTTGTGTCAAGATTATGACTCTCTCCCCACTGACGGAGATAATCGATCATTTTCTCCTCGCGCTTTGAAGGGCGGGGGATTTCGTTTATTCTCGCAAACTGCTCGAATACGCACTTTGGTTGTAAATCTTTCTTTTCCATTCTATAAAAAATCAAAAATCTTTCGCATTTATTTTGTATTGTCTTATATTTGCATTACCTTTGTAGCCGCAAAATTATAAAAAATGATTGAAATTCTGCTATCAACAACGTTAATAATTGCTATCAGCATGGCATTTTTATGCATAAAGCTGATTTTTCGCAAGAATGGGCGCTTTTCTTCGCAGCATGTGCACGATAATGCGGCATTGAGGCGACAAGGTATTCATTGTGTAATGGATCAAGACAGGGAAGCGAGACGTGGTCGCAGAACTGCTGTAAAAGAAAAATAAAAGTTAATAAAAATAAAATTAAAAACAAAAAATGAAAGCAAACAAATTTTTCCGCGTGATGGCTCTTGCAGCTGTTTCATCAGCTGTCTTGGCATCATGCAACAATGCTGCTCCGAAGATGGACGAGCAGCCAGCCGACAAATCGTCGGCAGCCGCTTCGGGCGAGGTGAAGATTGCATACGTTGAGGTGGATTCACTCATGTCGCAGTATCAGTTCTGCAAAGACTTCACACTTGTTCTTCAGAAGAAAGGCAACAATGCGCGTAACACGCTAACAGCCAAGCAGAAGCAGCTGCAGACTGCTGCCGCCAACTTCCAGCAGAAGGTGCAGAACAACGGATTCCAGAGCCGCGAGCAGGCTGCCAGTGTTCAGGCTGCAATCGAGCGCCAGGGACAGGATCTGCAGGAGCTTCAGGCTCGTCTTGGTTCAGAACTGGATGCAGAGACTGCAAAGTACAACCAGGCATTGCGCGACTCACTGCAGAATTTCCTGCGCGAGTACAACAAGACCAAGAAGTATGACATGATTCTCTCTAAGGCTGGCGACAACATCTTGCTTGCGTCAAAGCGCTACGACATTACCCAGGATGTTGTTAACGGTCTCAACAAGAGATATAAGTCAACTTTCAAGGAGTCGGACAAGAAGTAGTTCTTTAGTTATCAAGTTAACAAGTTGACAAGTTAATAATAATAGATATAATATGGGATGTTTTTGCGCATCCCATATTTTTTTTCACATTAATCTGTCATCAATCCCGAGTAAAAAACTAAACTGTCATCTGTCATCTGTCACCAATCTCGAGTAAAAACATAAACTGTCATCTGTCATCTGTCACCAATTCATATACTCTATTTATCATAATGTCCATTATGGTATTAACTGACAGATTACCAAATTATCGTCAACAGATCAGATTCGCGTCACTTGTTTTACGCCTTTCACAGCCTTGAGTTTCTTGATGAGAGCTTCCAGTCGTGACGTGTCGTCGATGTTCACCACAAGATTTCCGCTGAAGAGTCCATCGTTGCTGTCGATACTGATACTGCGCAGTGTGAGTTTCTCATCCTTGCTGATGATGCTCGTCAGATTATTCACGATGCCGATGTCGTCGTTGCCTACAATTCGCAGAGTTATCGAATACATCGATGATCCCTTGCCGCTCCATCTTGCCTTGACGATGCGATAACCGAAGCGCTTGCGCAGTTCGGCAGCATTCGGACAGTCGCACCTGTGGATTTTGATGCCGCCGTTTACGGTGACAAATCCGAAGACGTCATCACCATAAATCGGTTGGCAGCACTTGGCCAACTGGAAGTCGATGCCCTTGAGATTGCGGTCGATCACGAGCACATCGTCGTTGCCTTGTGACTTCTGCGAGTCTTGGTTGTGTTGCAGACTGAATCCCTCGGCACTTCTTGCCGGTTGGTCGCCCGTTGGCGTCTGCTCGCGCTGCTTGAGTTCGAGATAGCCGTCAATCACCGTATTCACGTCGAGCACTCCGTCGGCAATCTGCTTATAGAAGTCGCTTACCTCCTTGAATTTCAGCTTCTTGATAAGTTTTGTCATCAGCGATTCTTCAAGTTCGATTTTTCTGTTCTTGAATTTTCGCTCAATCATTTCCTTGGCAAACAAGCCTTCCTTCACCTGAGTTTCCTTCAGTGCAAGCTTAATCTTAGCCTTGGCTCTCGATGTCTTCACGATGTTGAGCCAATCCTGTTTGGGCTTCTGCACCGACGATGTCATAATCTCCACCTGGTCGCCACTGTGAAGCTGTTCGCGGAATGTCACCACCTTATTATTAATGCGCGCTCCCGTGCACGCGTTGCCCACCTTCGAATGTATGTGATAGGCAAAGTCGAGCACTGTGGCTCCCTTGGGGAATTTGAGCAAGTCGCCCTTAGGGGTGAACACGAACACCTCGTCCTCATACAGGTCCATTTTGAACTGGTCCATCACCTGCATGTCGTCGCTCGTCTCCAAGATGCTTCGTATGTTGTTGAGCCATTCGTCGAGTCCGGTCTCGCCTTTCACTCCCTTGTATCTCCAGTGGGCAGCCACTCCCCTCTCCGCCACCTCGTCCATGCGCTC
>CALZYS010000158.1 GCA_945830345.1 uncultured Prevotella sp. | reverse complement strand
TGTAAAACGTGTAACAACGATAATTATTGATATGGATAAGAAATTGGACATGACCCGCATACCGGAGCATATCGCCATCATCATGGACGGCAACGGACGGTGGGCAACTGAAAGAGGCAAGGAGCGTAGCTATGGCCATCAGGCCGGGGTGGACGCTGTAAGACGTATTACGTCTGAGTGTACGCGTCTCGGAGTTAAGTACCTTACCCTCTATACTTTCTCAACCGAGAACTGGAATCGCCCTGAGGACGAGATAGCTGCACTCATGGGCCTTGTGCTTACATCCCTCGAGGACGAGATCTTTATGAAGAACAACGTGAGATTCCGCGTCGTGGGTGATGTTGAGAGGCTTCCCGAAAACGTGCAGAAGAAACTGCATGAGACAGAGATACACACCGCCGCCAACTCAAAAATGACGATGGTTGTGGCTCTTAGCTATTCATCGCGCTGGGAGATTACCAATGCCACAAGGCACATTGCCCAACTCGTCAAGGAGGGTAAACTTGATATCAATAATATCTCCGAGAGTACGCTCGACGAGCATATGGTGACCAACTTTATGCCCGATCCCGAACTACTCATCCGTACAGGTGGTGAACTGCGCATATCCAACTATTTGCTATGGCAGATAGCCTATTCGGAACTCTATTTCTGTGATACCTACTGGCCCGACTTCAACGAGGAGGACCTCCATGTGGCTATTGCCGACTATCAACAACGTCAGCGCAGATTCGGCAAGACCGAGTACCAGGTGGAAAATGAGAAATGATTATATTTAACACGCACAAGTTTTTTTACTTAATATAAGAGAATGAGAAACTCTATAAAAAGGTATATTATAAATAAGGTGGTGGCACTCTTAGTGGTGTTAGGCTTTAGTTCGACGGTCTTGGCACAGGAAATAATTGTCAATCCCGACATCTCCTATGCAGGCACTCCGCGCTCGTGTATCATAGGAGGCATCAATGTGCATGGAGTGGAAGGCTATGAGGATTATATGCTCACAGGTCTTTCAGGACTTCAGGTGGGACAACGTGTAAGTATTCCCGGTAGCGAGATTACCGAGGCGGTTAAGCGCTATTGGCGTCATGGACTGTTTTCGAAGGTGGCTATCTCTGCCGACTCAATAGTGGGCGACACCGTGTATCTCGCTCTCAATCTCGCTTTGCGTCCGCGTGTGAGCACCATCAACTACTACGGCATAAAAAAGTCGGAGCGCGAGGACATGGAGGCCAAATTGGGCATCATGAAGGGTAGCCAGATTACTCCAAACATGATTGACCGCGCCAAGATTCTCGCCAAGAAATATTTTGATGACAAAGGCTACAAAAATTGTGAGATCGACATATTGCAGCGCGACGATGTGACAGGAAAGAACCAGGTAATTCTCGATGTAAATATCGACAAGCACGACAAGATGAAAATCCGCAAGATAATCATCGAGGGCAACAAGAGTCTCAAGACATCCAAGATAAAAGGTGGATTGTTTAAGAAAGGTGTATTGTCAAAGATGAACGAGGCGGGAAAACTGTATTCTTTCCTCAAGGCAAAGAAATTCACCGACGAGAGATACAAAACCGCCAAGCAGAATCTTATCGACAAGTATAACGAATTGGGTTACCGCGATATGACTATCGAGGTGGACAGCGTATGGAATGCCGATGAAAATCATGTCAACCTGTATCTAAAGATTGACGAGGGACAGAAATACTATATTCGAAATATCACATGGGTGGGTAACACCATCATCTCGAGTGATGATCTCAACAAGCTGCTTGGCATGAAGACTGGTGATGTATATAACCAAAAACAGCTCAACAAGCGACTCTCGGAGGATGAGGATGCCGTGGGCAACTACTATTGGAACAATGGTTATCTCTTCTATCGTCTCGAACCGACTGAGGTGAATATAGTAGGTGACTCAATCGACCTTGAGATGCGTATATCCGAAAACCAGCAGGCGCACATCAGTCATGTGCGTATCTATGGTAATGACCGCCTGTATGAGGAGGTTGTCAGACGTGAGCTCCGCACCAAGCCGGGTGACCTCTTCTCAAAGGATGCACTCATGCGTTCGGCACGTGAAATACAGTCGATGGGATTCTTTGATCCCGAAAAGGTTAATCCAGACATTCAGCCTAACTATGAGGACGGAACAGTGGATATCAACTGGCCTCTCGAACAGAAGAGCAACGATCAGGTGGAGTTCTCATTAGGATGGGGACAAACGGGTGTTATCGGACGTATATCTCTGAAGCTTAACAACTTCTCAATGCGTAATCTCTTCGGCAAAAACAAGATGCATCGTGGAATCATGCCTATTGGAGACGGTGAGCAGCTCGCCCTCTCGGCACAGACCAACGGTTCTTACTATCAGTCCTACTCAATCAGCTACGCCTCTCCATGGTTTGGTGGACGCCGACCCAATGCATTCAATGTCGGAGCCTACTATTCAAAGCAGACCGATGTCAATAGCAGCTATTATAACAGTTCGTGGATGAATTCTATGTACAATTATTATGGAGGCTATGGCTCATATAACAACTATCACAATAACTACGAGAGCTACCTCGACGATGACAAATATGTTCAGTTGTTTGGACTCTCTGTTGGATGGGGTAAACGTCTGCGTTGGCCCGATGACTACTTCCAGTTGTCGCTGTCGCTGTCTTATCAGAGATATATGCTGAGAGACTGGCAGTACTTCATCATTAGCAATGGAAACTGTAACAACATCAACCTCGGCGTCACCCTTGCCCGTACATCAACTGACAACCAGATGTTCCCGCGTCGTGGTTCGGAGTTCATGGCATCTGTCACTCTCACTCCGCCATGGTCAATGTTCGACAACAAGGACTACTCTAAACTTGCCACCGACCGTACATCTGCCACCTATGACCAGGAGTTGCAGGATAAGTACCGATGGATTGAATACCACAAGTGGAAATTTAAGGCTCGCACCTTCACTGCTCTCACAAGCGGTCAGAAGTGCTTCGTGCTCATGAGCCGCGTGGAGCTTGGTATCCTCGGTTCATATAACAAGGACAAGAAGTCGCCATTCGAAACATTCTATATGGGTGGTGATGGTATGAGTGGATACAGTACGGGTTACGCCCAGGAGACTATTGGTCTTCGTGGTTATGAGAACGGTTCGCTCACTCCATATAGTGCTGCGGGCTATGCTTACGACCGCTTCACCCTTGAACTCCGCTATCCATTCATGCTTGGCAATACCACTATCTACGGACTCACATTCCTTGAAGGAGGTAACGCATGGTATGACACCAAGAAGTTTAATCCCTTCGACATGAAGCGTTCTGCCGGTGTCGGTGTGCGTATCTTCCTGCCGATGGTCGGTATGATGGGTATCGACTGGGCATATGGTTTCGACAAAACTCTCTCAACTGGAACAAAGGGCGGAAGCCAGTTCCACTTCATACTCGGTCAGGAGTTCTAATTTTAAATGAAGAGGGAAGAGTGAAGAATTAAGAATTAAGAATTAAGAATTAAGAGTGAAGAATTAAGAATGAAGAATGAAGAATTAAGAAAGAATGTTCATTTAGATATATTTGGCTTATGAAGAAGTTAGTGTTTCTTATTGCCTTTTTGGCAACAGTAATGGGAGTGAGTGCCCAAAAGTTTGCTTTGGTTGATATGGAGTATATCCTGAAGAATATTCCTGCCTACGAGAGGGCCAATGAGCAGTTGGCGCAAGTGTCGAAGAAGTGGCAGGCTGAAGTGGAGGCTCTATCCACCGAGGCTCAGACTATGTATAAGAATTACCAGAACGAGGTGGTGTTCCTTTCAACCGAGCAAAAGAAGGCTAAGCAGGATGCCATTATGCAGAAAGAGCAGTCGGCAGCTCAGTTGAAACAGAAGTATTTCGGTCCTGAAGGCGAACTCTATAAGAAACGCACTGCCCTCATGACCCCTATACAGGATGAGATATATAATGCAGTGAAGGTTATCGCCGACCTGCGAGGTTATCAGCTTGTGCTCGACCGGGCAAGTGATTCGGGCATCATCTTCGGTTCGCCCCGCATCGACATAAGCGACGAAGTTCTTAACAAATTAGGTTATAAGTAGTCCCCCGCAAAACCTACAATACCTCACCCCTACAATAATAATCATCAAAAATAAAAAATAAAAAAACAGGAAAAAATGAAGAAAGTACTTTTAGTTATTCTGTTGCTGGCTCCTATGGCAGTCATGGCACAGAAGTTCGGACATGTCAACACACAGGACATCATCCAGG
>CALZYS010000157.1 GCA_945830345.1 uncultured Prevotella sp. | reverse complement strand
ATTCCTCATTCCTAATTCCTAATTCCTCATTCCTAATTCCTAATTCCTCATACGCCCAAGCTCCGCAGAGGGGTAAAGCCTCTTATTACTCAAAAAGGGCGACGGGAGCTAGGACGAGCAGTGGCGACAGACTGCATCACGACAGTTTGACGTGCGCCCATAGAACTCATCCCTTCGGCACAATGCTGAGGGTGACAAATCCTCAGAACGGCAAATCGGTGGTAGTGAAGGTGACCGACCGCGGACCATTCGGACGCGGAAGGATAATCGACTTGTCATGGCGTGCCGCCAAGGAACTGGACATGTTGGCACAGGGAGTGGCAATGGTGACAGTGGAAGTGGCTGATGACATAGTGGTGCCATTCAAGGTGAAGAATGAAAAAAGAGACCTCCCCGAACTCGACTTTGAGCGTTACGAACAGGGAGGCGATGCATTACATCCCGAATGGGGAAAATGATTTTTTTCAAGTTGACAAGTTGACGAGTTGACAAATTGACGAGTTATTTCCTTTTACATATTATATTAAATTCCTTTGCTATTGACGCGATGTCATTGCGACCTTGCGTAACGGTGACGCGTATGACGGCATTACCGTCCTTGAGACGCTTGTCGGCAAGGACGGTGGCGGTGTAGCGCACACCTTGGTGGGGCTTGATGCTCTCAACGCGCACTGTAGGAGAGATATGTATGTGCTTATTGCCTGTGGTCTCTATCACCGTCGGTATGATATCGAATATCTCCACATTGGAATTGTTCATAATCTCGAACGACACCTTGCACTCCTCGCCGGCAGTGATGGTTCCGTCGCCATTTGAATCAGAGAAATCCTCATTGCGCAACTGTATGCATTCATTGATATTGACGTTAAAGCCTTCCATACGCTTTAGTTCGTCTATAGTGACAGTCTGGGAAGGCACTTCCTCCTCCATCACAATACGGTCGTCGCCTCCATTGTTGGGGTCGAATCCACTCTGGTCGTCACGTGAATAGGGATTATTAGAATATGGATCTGTAGGTGAATAAGCCTGATGACGAGCCCTCTCTGAGCGATGGTGCATATACTCTTCATACTTGCGCTGTTCCTCCTTCTCGGCAGCCTGACCTACAGCCGCACCTACTACAGCACCGCCAGCCATTCCTACAATGGTACCGATGTCGCTGCCACGATAACCACCAGTGATACCTCCTATGGCAGAACCAAGGATTGAGCCGAAAAAAGCGCCGTTGGCTGCTCCCGACTCTGTGGTGGAGCAACTGCTGAGCAACATAGCTCCTGCCAATGATATAACAATAAACTTCTTCATATCTATCTATTTTAAATGTTTTTCCGATGCAAAATTACACATTATTTGTGTATTCCTGCATCGGAATAACCCGATTATTGCGTAGGAAAATCCCTATTATTGAGATTACTGAGGCAATTCGATGACCATGCGGCAGCCTCCACTATATGACGTATCGACATATATGCGACCATTCAGCTTCTGAATAATGGTGCGACAGAGGGTGAGCCCCATACCTGTGCCCTGAGAGAACTCGTTGAGCTTGGTGAATTGCTCAAATACGGCTTCGGCCTTATCGGCAGGAATGCCGGGACCAGTGTCCTCAACTACGATGCAGATAGCCTTGTCGAGATTGCGTGTGAGTATGGTGATAGAGCCTTGAGATGTAAACTTGGCGGCATTGTCGAGCACCTTCACCAATATCTTCTGCAGGATGTGGGAGTCGGTGGAGACATACATAGCGTTAGCACATGGCTTATAATCGAATGACACATCTGTGCTTGCCACCTGACGTGTGGTAGCCAAAGCCGCTTCCACCATCTCGTCGATAGAGCACTGCTCAATATGGGGCTTTATCGTGTCGGCATCGGCTATCTCAAGTATGTCGTCGATAATCTTGGCAAGAAGCATACTCTGCTTGTCGATGACATCCGTCATCTGGCGTGCCTGTTCATCTTCGGCATACATCGAGGACAGAAGTTGGGAAAAGCCCATAATGCCGTTGAGCGGAGTGCGTATCTCATGCTTCATGCTCTTCATGAATGCAGTCTTCACCTCCAGGGCTTTCTTTGTCTCCTTGTATGCCTCGGCTATCTCGTCGTTGGCTTTCTTGAGTTGGCGACGTCCCCGCATAAGGGTGATAATCCAGATGACAAGCAGCACCATCACCACGAAGGTTGCGGCGATGAGAATACGTGTCTGCTCGAGTTTCTGACGCGTGAGTTCGTTTTCGAGTAGATTAATCTCGCTCTGCTTTGACTGACGCTCATAATCGACACGCAGGTTCTGTATGCGCGAGTTGTTCTCCTCATTGTTGAGACTATCCTCAAACTTTCGGTTGCGGATATAATATTCGAGTGCACGGGCATTGTCGCCCTTCTTCTCATACCACTGGTATTTCAGCTTGCTCACCTGGGCAAGATGGCGAATGGAATTGATTTCCTCAGCAGTCTTCTCGGCATCACACAACAACTCCCATGCCTTGTCCATACTACCTTTTATAGTATATGCACGCGCGAGGGCGAGAGTGGAGGCAAGGATATGCCATAGGTCGCGATCGCCCTTGATGACATCATAGGCAAGGTTGTATTGCACGATGGCACTGTCGATCATCTTTTGCTTCTCATACACCTGGCCGAAGTGAGTGTGGCAGAGTGACACACCGAGTTTTGACTTCGCCTCGGTGTTGAGACGCATCGACTCACCATAATACACCATGGCAGAGTCAAACTGCTTCTTGCGCTCAAAAAGCGTTCCTAAGTTGGCATAGTTGATAGCCATACCTAACTTGCTGTCGAGCTTGCGCTCGCCTTCAAGTGCCTGACGGAAAATACTGTCGGCAGCAACATCATTGCCCATCACCTTCATGGCGTTGCCTATGCCATTGAGAGAGGTGACGCGGTTCTTTAATGTCTTCTTGTCGTCGGGATTGCCAAATAAATCACAATAAGACAAGGCCTTGTAATGATAGGAGGCAGCCTCATCCATAATACCTATGCGACGATAGCTGGTGCCCAACTGGTTGAGGATGTGTATGATGTTGTTTGTATCCTTGATAGATTCAGCTAACTTCAGTCCGTTTTTGTGGGTCTCGATTGCCTCTGAGAACTTACTCTCTTCCCTAAGTCGCTTGCCCAACTCGCGCATAGCCATCACCTCGCCACGATCGTCGCGTGAGGCATGAAAGGTGTTGACGAACATCCTGAGGGTGTCAACACTACGCATATTCTTTAGAATACTGTCTGTATGACGGTAATCCTCGTTGGATTTCGTGGAGGTATTTCCTCCATTGCAGCCATAGAGAATGGCTGAAAGGAGGAAGAGAAGGCTAAAATATCTCATATATGAACTTTATTATTCGGAATCGGGAGCCTTGTCGATGAGATCCATGAACTGGTCGAGCTTTGGAGTAATGATAATCTGGGTGCGGCGGTTGCGGAGCTTGCCTGTCTCGGTGTCATTGGCAACAAGCGGATTATATTCACCACGGCCACCAGCGGTGAGACGCTTGGGATCAACACCATACTGGTTCTGAAGAGCCTGAACGACACTTGAGGCACGCAGACAGCTGAGGTCCCAATTGTTGCGGATGTTCTTCATCGAGGCTGCTGAGGCATTCACCGGAACATTGTCGGTGTTACCCTCGATGAGCACGTCGTAGTCCTTGTAGTCCTTGATAATCTTGGCTATCTTGCTGAGTGTCTCGGCTGCACGGTCGTTGATTTCATACGAACCGCTCTTATATAGCATATTGTCGGCAAGCGAGATATATACTACACCCTTGAGCACCTGTACGTCAACTTCCTTGAGTTCCTCACGACTGAGCGAACGGGTGAGATTGTTGGTAAGCACCATATTGAGCGAGTCGCTCTTGCTCTTTACCTCCACGAGATGTCGGATATACTGGTTGGACTCGTTGATTTGGTCAACCAGTTTCTCGATACTGACGTTGTTCTGAGAAGCATTGGTGAGACTCTTGTCGAGCGATGACTGCAATGCTGCCATATCTGCTGTCTTCTGATTGAGTTGCTCTTGAAGTGTCACCGCACGGGCATTGGCGGCAGCCAACTGCTCCTTTACGTCAACATACTTTTGTCCCAACTCCTTGTTCTGGTTCTGGCAAGCCTCCAATTCCTTCTTGCTTGCGCAACTTCCAAACATTATTATAGCACCAAGTGCCAACACAATAATTTTCTTGTTCATAATATTATCCTTTCTTTAATATCTAATTCCTAATTCCTAATTCCTAATTCCTAATTCCTAATTCCTAATTCCTAATT
>CALZYS010000156.1 GCA_945830345.1 uncultured Prevotella sp. | reverse complement strand
GGATAATGCTCGCGGAAGAGGTCGAAAGTATGCACCAGTGGGTCGTTGTCTCCAAAGAGTCCCCACACCCTCGCCTGCTCCTCGGCACTCGCGCTCTCGGCAGCAAAACACCTCTCGGTGAGTTCAGCAAACTGCTTTACGAGAGCCTTGGTGACGATAAACTCCTGCACACCGTCACGCCTGGGATTCTGATAGGTCTGCTTACCTATCATACCGTGCTTTCCCATAGTGTCGCCCATCTGGAAGGCGGGATTCACCAGTATGCGGTCGTATCCATAGAGTTGTTCTGTCATCATGCCTCCAGCCGACGAACCGATGATGAGGTTGGGTTTCTCCTCTTCACATCTCCTGTGCAAATACTCGATAGCCTCATGAGGTACAAGCGGTATATCGTCTGCCACCACAACGGCATTTGGCATCAGTTGACGCAGCAAAGCTACTGTTCCCGACTGTGCCGACGATGCGAAACCATGCACATACATCACTTTTTTCCCCTTCATCAACTCGGGAAATTCTATATGATATTGCTTTTCCATTAACATATAAATTATTATATCATCTATAGTCTTAACGGCATAATGTCGTAATTATGCTGCAAATATACGCATAAATTTCCCAAAATTCGCTTATTCTGTGTCAAAAAACGTTATTATTGCAAATTTTTGCACAATTAATGAAAAAAAAGCAGTATCTTTGCAGCAATATAACATTATTATATCATTAAATGATGAAGAAAACGACAATCACTCTGTGCATTGCCATTGCCGCAATCGGTATGACGGCTTGCAGCGAGAAGAAGAAAAGCGACAATATCATCACCCACAAGGAGGTGAAGAAAGAACCTGCCGCCCCGATAAAAATGCAGGAATACAACCAGACTACTGAGATCACTCTTGGTGGCAGTGAGTTGACGTGTTTCGTCCACCGCGCTCCCGACGACAGTCTTGCGATGGTGAAGGACGAGACCGGACAGGCGTATTTAGACAATGTCATCGATTTGAAAATCACTCGCGCAGGTGGAAGTGTTTTCTTCCAAAAGAGATTCACCAAGACCGCGTTCGACTCTTTCCTCGACGATGACTATCGCAACACCGGCATTCTTGAGGGCTTAGTTTTCGACAAGGCTGAAGGCGGTGTGCTGAGATTTGCAGCAAGCGTCTCCCACCCCAACACCGACGAATATATACCCATTCTCATAAAGATTGACCGCAATGGCAATATGAAGATGGAGCGCGATGTGAATCTTGATACTACATCGGAAGAAGAGGAAGAAGACGGAGTATAATTATTCGGGCAAAAGATGAAGAATGAAAATAAAAAACGTGGCGACGAGGCTGAGAGAAAACCGGCAGAGGACGGATTGCGCGAACTGTCGCTCGACGAACTATGCAAGATTACTGGAGGCACGATATTATGAGCAATAACCTATTCCGCAACGAAAGTCTTGACAATCTGCACACACCAGGGCAGATCAACGATTTTGTCAAGGTCACCACTCCACCTCTTTATATAGTACTGATGGCGATGACCATCTGTTCGGTGGTGGCATGCCTATGGGTGACCTTAGGCACTGTCACCGAGCATGTGCAGTCGGTGGCAGTGGTATTTCCCCATGCCACCCCCAACCGCATCTACAGTCCCAAGAACGGAACGGTGGCGCAACTGCTTGCCTCCAAGGGCAGCAATGTGGGTGTGGGCACTCCCCTGCTTGTGGTGAGACACGACAACACCAGCGACACTCTGCTCTCTAATGTCAATGGGCGACTGATCAACATTAAGAACGTGGATGACACATTCAGGGGATATGAAACTCTCGCCGAAATAATCCCCGACACCAAGTCGGCGCTCAACACCGAATTGATAACTTACGTGGAATACAAGGACCTGCGCTCGCTCAAACCCGGACTGGAGGTACAGGTCACCCCCGTTGACCTCCATCGTGAGGACTATGGTTATATTCGTGGACATATCACGAGCGTCAACCATTTCCCCACGAGTATCGACGAGGCTAAGAACGAGTCGTCGGTGAGGAATTTCGTGGATAATATCTTCCCCACCGAGACGGCCTATGAGGTGCGTCTTGTGGTGGACAGAGCCAAGGACAACCCGCGTCAGCTCGACTGGTCGCGAGAGCAGAGCAGCGACATCCGGCTCAGTTCGATGTCCTTCTGCAATGTGCAGATTATCACCGATCGGAAACCTGTTTTTAAAGTAATCTTTAAAAATTAAAGAATTAAAGGGGCTGCACGATGAGTAGAAAGAACGTGAAGAAAGTACCTGTAGTTATGCAGATGGAGACCGTGGAGTGTGGTGCCGCGGCCTTGTCAATGCTGTTGGCCTATCATGGCAAGTGGCTCTCCATCGAACAGTTGCGCACCGACTGCGGTGTGTCGCGCGATGGCAGCAATGCCCGCAACATCGTTCTTGCGGCACGCCATCACGGTATGGATGCCCACGGATGGCAAGCCGACATCGACCATCTGCCCTCTCTTGCCCCTGCCATCATCCACTGGAACCACAATCACTTCGTGGTGTTCAAGGGATTCCATCGCGGCATGGCATTCATCAACGACCCCGCCATAGGCAGTATGGCAGTGTCGATGAAGGATTTCCAGCGCTCCTACACCGGTGTTGCCATCACCTCCGTCCCGGGCGACGACTTCAAGCCCCAGGGCCATCAGACCTCAATATTACATTATGTACGCGAGAACATTCGCGGAGCCAAGGATGCCTTCATCTTCACATTGCTGATGGGCATTCTCATGTCGTTTGCGGGTATGGTATATCCTCTCTTCTCCCAAGTGTTCCTCGACAGCATCATCACCGGCAAGAACGACGAGTGGACCGTCCCCTTCTTCGTCGGCATAGCCTGTCTTGTGGTGTTCAATTTTCTCCTTGCCCTGCTCGACAATGTCTATGGGCGACGTTTTGCGGGCAGCATGTCCCTCAAGGGCAACACCCGATTCCTTTGGCATGCCCTCAATCTCCCGATAGAATTTTTCACCCAGCGATATGTGGGCGACATCGTGCAACGCCAGTCGCTCAACGAGCATATCACCACCACCCTCATCCGAATCCTCGCCCCCTATGCAGTGAATGTGGCCCTGCTGGTGGTATATATTGTGGTGATGGCGCAATACAGTGTGCTGCTCACCATTGTCGGCATATCCGTTGTGGCACTCAATATCTACTCCGTGGCGGCAGAACGCGAACTGCGCACCAACCTCGCCCGTGCTCTCGAACAGAGCGAGGGCAAGTTCTATGGCATCACCATGTCGTGCGTGGATAACATCGAGAGCATCAAGGCGGCAGGAGCCGAACGAGGCTTCTTCGAGTTTTGGGCAGGCACCTTCGCCCGTCGCAACAATCAGGAGGTGGCATTCCAGAAGCGCCCCTTCTGGCCCTTCGTCTTCGGTCATTTCGCCAACTCGTTCATCCTCATCCTCGGTGCCGCCCTCATCCTCAACGGACAGTTCTCCATCGGTATGCTGATGGCGTTCCAGGGATTCATGGCTGAGTTTATGAAACCCGCCATGGGACTTATGCAGGGCTCCACCACCGTTCTCGAGATGCGCTCCCAGATGGAACGTATCGACGACGTGATGGCCTATCCCGCCGAACAGACTGGCAAGGGAGAGAGCCCCGCGCACAATGCCAAGTTAGGTGGAATGATTGAGATGAAGAACGTGACATTCGGATATAGTCTGAGTGCCGCCCCTCTGATACGTGATTTCTCGATGACCCTCCACCCCGGCAAGAGCGTTGCCATCGTGGGTGCCTCGGGCTGCGGAAAGAGCACAATTGCCAAACTCCTCACGGGGCTCTATCAGCCTTGGAGCGGAGAGATTCTCTTCGATGGGCGCGACAGCCATGACATCTCCCGCGACGAGTTTGTCAACTCTGTGGCATGTATCGACCAGAACGTGGTGCTCTTCGACGACACCATCGCCGAGAACATCAAGATGTGGGATCACTCCATCGAGGATTTCACCATGACGATGGCATGTATCGATGCCGGCATACGCGACGACATCATATCCCGCCCCAGGGGATTCAACACGCGACTCGTAAAGGGTGGTGGCAACTTCTCGGGCGGACAGAGACAGAGGTTTGAGATTGCCACGGCACTGGCGCGCGAGCCGGTGATTCTCATCCTCGACGAGGCTACGAGTGCGCTCGACACGGTGATGGAGAGTGAGGTGATGCAGAGCATCCGTCAATGCGGTGCGTCCACCATCGTCATCGCCCACCGACTGAGCACCATCCGCGATTGCGACGAGATTATCGTGATGGACAAGGGCCGCATCGTGCAACGCGGCACCCACGA
>CALZYS010000155.1 GCA_945830345.1 uncultured Prevotella sp. | reverse complement strand
CAAACGCAAGGAATCACCCACTTTTAGCTGATAATCCGGCGATAATTTGTTCATTTTATATAGATTCTTAAGGCGGATATTGTATAGCTGGGCAATGCTATACATCGACTCTCCGGCACGCACATAATGCAGGCGCCCCTTGTAGCTCTTGGGGGCACGCTTCGCTTTCTTCTTGAGATAGATAATCTCGCCGGGGACGAGATCGTCGCGCTTGTCTCGCTCATTGTATTTAGCCAACTTGCGATAGGATATGCCAAGTTCGTCGGCAAGACTGCGGAATGTGTCGCCCTTACGTACCTCTATATAATAGTTGCCGTTGAAGGTGTGGATGGCATGGAGATTGTTGTTGCCTGCGAAGTCACGACTGTGGCGTGCGAAGAACTTGTCGTAGCTCTTTGCACGGTCGTATCGGTCGAGCTTGTATAGCTGGATTAACTCGATCAGTTTGTCGGCATAACGGGGATTAGTGGCATAACCCGCTGCCTTGAGACCGCGTGCCCAGCCTTTATAGTCGGTTACCGAGAGACGGAAAAGACTGCGATAGCGTTTGCCATTGGCAAGGAACTTTGAATGATCCTCGTAGCTCTCGTAGGCATTGTTGTAGGCACGGAAACATTCACCCTTGGCATCGTCGTCGTGATAGGTGGTGCGGCCTGTCCATCCATGGCATTTGATGCCGAAATGGTTGTTGCCCTTTCGGGTGAGCTCACTCCTACCCGCCCCCGACTCAAACACGCCCTGAGCAAGGGTAATGCTTGCGGGTATGTGGTATTTGAGCATCTGTTCGATAGCGAGATCCTTATATTGGTCGATGTATTGCTGATATGCTGAGTTCCATTTCATCTGTGCCGACACAGAGATAGGCATTGAGAAAAGAATCGCAAAAAGAGATGAAAAGACTTTTGTCTTTAACTCCTTTAAAATCCTTTTACTCCTTTGACTCCCATATAAAATCATTGTTATTTTTCTCATCTGATTTCTTAAATAAACTTATTCAAGATGCAAAAATACTCAAAAGATTTCATATATGCCAATTTTTTTATTATTTTTGCAAGAAAATTAGGTTTATTATGGAAGCTAAGAACTTAAATGCAACTATTTGGGTAGCAAAACCCGAAGAACTCGACGACAATGACCGATTGTTGATGGATACGGCAATAGAAGCCACAGGGAGGTCGTACGCTCCCTACTCCATGTTCAACGTGGGGGCTGCCGTAAGACTTGACAACGGAGTTATCCTACCAGGATGCAATCAGGAGAATGCAGCCTTTGGGGTGACGATATGTGCTGAGCGCACAGCCCTCTTTGCTGCCGGGACACAATATCCCAAAGCGAAGGTGGAAGCCATTGCCATTGCAGCGAGAAATGCAGACGGACTGCTCGACGAGCCCATTCCCCCATGCGGCAGTTGCAGACAGGCGATGGTGGAAACGGAGAAGAGAAGTGGACAAAAAATGCGCATACTGCTATATGGCAGGAAGTGTGTCTATATCGTTGACGGCATAGCAACTCTACTGCCTCTCACCTTCTCCGACGAGCAGCTCTGAACGGGGATGCGGTAGGAGGTTCGGGCGCCATCCACTCATAACAACCAATGGATGGAGAGGTGGCTGAACGGGGATTGCCGTAGCGGTCGATTGTCAGCGATGGTAGTGGCAAGGCATTCCCAATGGCAGTGGAAAGTGAGTCGAGGCAGAAGTCATAGACGAGATTCTCTATGTCAATCAACTTGAAATGCATCTCACCATTTACGCTGTCCTTGGGAGTTTCGAGAACTGAATTGGGGAATTTTTCGGCTACGATGACTGTATCTTCTATTATTGTACGCACGATACAATGGTCGAAAGAGAAGTCGAGGCTGTCGGTGAGGAAAACATCCTCATTATAACCCGTGACAAGACAATTAGTGAACGAGGCCTTGGTATCAGATAGTTGAACTGCCCATCCCCTATTAGCATCAAAGGGATAGAACTGGGCGAAGGTGGTGTATGAGACATTGGCCCTGGAGCGGTCGAGGAAGAGGCAATCGCCGAGCGTGTTGCTAATGAGCGTATTGACCATAGATATATTATTATGGGATGCCGCTAAGCCATAGCCCTTGCAATTATGAATGGTGACATTAGTGAGTGAAAGAGCAGGAGTGTCGCCAATCATGGAAGAATCACAGACGATGGCATCCGTGGCACTATGAAGGTCGAGATACTTGAGGGTATTGCCCGACGACGAACCATAGAAATGAATGCCGCGCCACTGACCGCTGACACGGTCGTAGGGGAGATAGTCGAACATATTGTCGAGACGGTCGCCCCGTAGCACAACGTCTTGTCCGGGTTCGCCAGAAATAATCAGTGAGCCATAGACGTCTATGCCTGACTTGCTGCCAAAATACAACACCGACGGAGACTGGATGGTGAGCGTTGCTGATGAATCCACGCGAATACCACCACGCACGACAATCGGTTTGGCGGATGCTATGGTGGTATTCTCCTTTATCCTAAGAGAATCATACAAGACAGCATCCCAGCTCCATGCACGGAGATTCACTTTCTGCTCCACTCCACTCTCAAGGCGGAAAGAGAGATTGTCCTCGACAAGTTGGGGGATATCGCCACCATTGATGTGCGATGTCAACTCTACAAACACCCTTATGCTGTCGCCCTTGCGCACCTCAATATCCTGCGCCTGGCTGCCCGTGGAATTGTCGAGATAGATGCCATCGACATTCACTCGGAATCCGGTTTGATTGCCATGTTCGAGGCGCACCTGACTCACACGAAGTCCATCGGAAGACCTATTGTATGCCCAAAAGCCATAAGTGCGTGTAGGAACTGTGCTGAATATGGTATCGAGCGACAAGGTGTCGCAAGCAAATGACAACAAATCACTTCGGCTCGTGGAAAACGAGTCGTCGTCGGAGCACGATGCAAGAATCGTGGACACGGACAGCAGTATATAAAAAAGCCGTTTCATCTATTAGACAAAACGGCTCTGATACGAAATTATTGTGTCAAACAGAACAATTATTTCTTGAAATAGCGGGCATACAGACCCATAAAGCCTGCGCAGTGGCGTGCCTCGTCCTTAGCCATCTCATGCACGGTGTCGTGAGTAGCGTCCATACCGGCAGCCTTGGCGTTCTTTGCAATGCGGAACTTGTCCTCGCAAGCACCCTTCTCGGCAGCGATACGAGCCTCAAGGTTGGCCTTGGTGTCGCCCAGAACGTCGCCAAGCAGTTCGGCAAACTTAGAAGCGTGCTCAGCCTCCTCAAAGGCATAGCGCTTGTAAGCCTCGGCGATTTCGGGATAACCCTCGCGGTCGGCCTGACGGCTCATGGCGAGATACATTCCCACCTCAGTGCATTCACCATTGAAGTGAGCCTCGAGATCCTTGATCATCTCTTCGTTGGCACCCTCGTTGCGAGCTGCACCAAGAACGTGCATAGTAGCGAAGTTGGCCTCACCGTCGTCAGCGAGTTCGGTGAACTTAGATGCAGGAGCCTTACACAATGGGCACTTCTCAGGTGCTGCCTCGCCCTCATATATGTATCCACATACGGAGCAGATAAACTTTTTCTTCATAATAGTGTTGTTTTTTAAAATGGTTATACCTAAAAATTATTAATCTATTTTCATTAAATCGCTGCAAAGATAATAAATATCAATATTATATGCAAGCTTTTTCACATTATTTAGCCGAATTATCGTTTCTTTACGGGGACAGTGTCGCCTGTAAGCCTCAAATGTGACTTTATTTGGGGTATCTGGTCGCCCACTGCCTTTATCAGCAGGCGTGCCACGGTGTTGGCCCCGTATATATTATAATGTGTGTTGTCCCACTTGCCTTTTGGCATCGATGGATGCTCGCCGGGAGCGAAGATCATGTGCAGTTTCTTGGATGCCTCGCGTCCCAGTCCCTGCTCAAGTTCGTGGGTGATGGTATTGGCATCGACGAACACCACACCCATCTCCTTTGCCACATTTGCAGGAGGAAAGCGATAATCGCCGTGAGTGTCGTAGAGGGTGTCGCCCTCAACAACAGCCTTGCTTGCCTTGGCATCGAGGTTGCGCAGTTTCTCGTCGTCATCGTTCTTCTCGGTCTTAATGGCGAAATTGCGACGTACGACGGCATTGAACAACACGGGAATACCACCTCTTTCACGGGTCTCGTTAACAAACTTACGCAGATTGTCGTCAAAGGTGGAGCCTGGATCGGTATGACGATTGGGCTGAGGTTTCTCATCATTGTGTCCAAACTGGATAAAGACATAGTCGCCGGGCTTGATCTTGGCGAGCACCTTGTCCCATCGTCCCTCGTCGATGAAGCTCTTGGACGAACGACCGTTGACGGCATGATTGTCAACGACAACCTGAGAGTCGAAATACTGTTGGAGCACCATGCCCCAACCGCGTTCCTGCTTGCCACCAGTGGTGTCCTTGTTGG
>CALZYS010000154.1 GCA_945830345.1 uncultured Prevotella sp. | reverse complement strand
GAGAATTACGATTTCCGTCGCAATGTCCTTAGCGGCAAGACGGAGATGAAGTCGAAGAAAGAGGCCCCATGGCGCATCGTCTCGGAGGCAACCATTAACACCATCGTGAGGAAACTTAAGCTCGACGGCTTGGATGGTTCAAAGTCGCCACGTCAGGATGTCATTGAATATCTATTCTCGGACGAGGTGGAGACCTACGACCCCATTAGGCATTATTTTAGCGAACTGCCAAAATGGGACGGCAACGACCATATAGGTGAATTGTTCCGCCGACTGCCGGGATTGACAGATGCCCATCTCGCGTTCCTCCGAATATGGCTTCGCTCGGCGGTAGTGCATTGGCTGCAGCGAGAGACTCTCCACGGCAACGAACTGATGCCTGTACTCATTGGAGATCAGGGATGTGGCAAGTCAACATTCACCGCCCGACTGCTGCCTGAATCACTGCGATGCTATTATCTCGACCACATCCATTTTGGCAATAATTTCTCTTGCGACATCGCTCTGACCAACAATCTCTTGGTCAACATCGACGAGTTTGCCAACATGGGACCTTCGAAGCAGGGTGCACTGAAATACACCCTGTCGAGAAACAAGGTGAACAGTCGTCCTATCTTCGGCAGAACCCAGGAGGACAAGCCTCGCTATGCCTCGTTCATCGCCACAACTAATGATGTCCGTCCGTTATGCGACACTACAGGAAGCCGTCGCTACCTCTGCATATCCATCCCCGAGGGAGAACTCATCGACAACGATACGCCGATAGACTACGACCAACTCTATGCACAAGTGATGCACGAGATAGACACAGAGAAAAAAGCTTACTGGCTCACCAATGCCGAGGAGAAAATTGTGCAGGACATGAACATGCCCTACCTGAAAATCGACTCAATGGAGACGATGCTCCACAAGTGTTTCCGCAAACCGAAAAAATCAGACGGCGACTTATGGATGAGCAGCGACGACCTTATCACCACACTCCGCCGCTCCTACCCCATCGTCAATGACGACTCCAGCACACGCATTCGTCTCGGTGCCACACTAAAGTCAATGGGCTATGCCTCACGCCGCACCCGAAAGGGGCGCGACTACAATATTGTGGTAAGATAGAGAGTTTCACAAATAAGGATATTCAAAAAAAAGGATGGCAAGGTCATTTGCTCTGCCATCCTTTTATAGTATGCTCGAGGGAGAGTGATTACTCCTTCTTGCATTTAATCCATATTGATTCGCCATCCATTGACATCTTCAACTCTGAGGTTGTTGATGTCACTGAAATAATCTCATAGGAAGCGTACAACTCACCGCCAACGTAGGTGTTTACGGTATTGCCCTTGATTGACCATGTGCCGCTCCCGTTTCCAAAATACCCAGAGCCATAGTATGTGCCATCCGACTTGAATGAGGCATACGTTGTCTTGAATGGCCAGTCAATGTAGCTGCCAGATTGACTCGTTTTAACTTCAGTAATCTTCCACGTACCAACAATGTCAGAGTTGTACTGATTGTCATCATCGTCATTGCTGCATGAAACGAATGCGAATGTTGCCACCACAAGGGTTAGCATTAGAAATAAATGCTTTTTCATAATTTGATTTTTAAATTAGAATGTTACCAATATTTATTATGTTTTGTATTAACGGCTGCAAAGTAACAACCTATCAATGCAGCCTTTCTGCATAATATCGAAAAGTTTATGAATGAGCACAAAAAAACAGGAAGAAATTACTCTTCCTGTTCATTATTTGATTACTATACATCCGTTATATCACATAATATGCCACTTGAATCTGAACATCACTTCTGAATGAATCTCGTTATTCATCGCATTCTGAAGTTTATCAGTCATCTTGTCCACCTTGTCGCGGTATTCGTCTTCCATGGCATACATCTTAGCTCTTTTTTGACTGAGAAGTCTGGACATTTGCATTTCATCCTTTTTTAATTGCAACTTTACTGTCGCATTATGTTCCTTTTTTATATACATTCCTCAATTTATGAGCCTCATCAAAGACTATCAAGTCCCAAGCCCTTTTCTTGAGAAAATCCGCATTGGCAGCAGCAAAGTTATATGAGCATATAAATATCTGGTTCTTACCCTTGACGGTTTGTCTTTTCGCCTCATCCAGAGAGGTGCTATCCAGAATAAATGAAGGGAGATAAAACTTCTCCATCAACTCAATGTTCCATTGGTTGCGCAAAGAAGCCGGAACAACAATAAGAATTTTCCTCTTGTTCTCCGCCCACATCTCCGAGAGTATAATACCCGCCTCAATGGTTTTACCAAGTCCCACCTCATCTGCCAGAATAGCCCCCTTGCTCAATGGCGACTTAAATGCAAACAAAGCCGCCTCAACCTGATGAGGATTGAGGTCAACTCTGGCTTCCGACAACACCCCAGTAAACCTACTGTCATCGCTCACCGATTTCTTATGCGCAATGTCCCAGGCGTAGTATTTAAGTTGAATGGAAGATATCATAAGACTACTTTATATTATTTTCATCATTACATACCACCCATTCCCCATGTTTTCTTCCGCCCACACGTTTGAGCAATCCCTTTTGCTGGAGTTTAGCAATGATGAACTTCACGCCACCCAACGAAAGATCTTCTATGGCATCTACAGCCTCATCAATTGTCGCCTGTGGATGCTCCGAGAAGAACTTCAACACCTTCCCTTCTGAAAAATACGCATCCTTTTGGATAGTAGAGCTCGTCTTTTGGATAGTACTTCCAGTCTTTTGGATAGTTGAGTCTTCCTTTTGGGTAGTAATTTCCGTCTTTTGGGTAGTGATTTCTGCCTTTTGGATAGTCAAAACTTCCTTTTGGATAGTAGATTCATCCTTTTGGATAGTATCTAAAACACCTCTAAAAAGCGTTACTTTGAACTCATTTCCATCACTGTCATTTTGGAATACCATATTTGGACACTCAGCCAATATGCGCACAATACCCGACCCTATGCCTCTATAATGCAAGGCATTGGTAGCAAATGTTGCCATAAACGGATTACGTTGATAAGTCTTACCATTACGGATATCTTCTTCCGTCAGTCCTCCTGCCAACGCCCCTGGACTAATAATCTCCACACGATTGTCAAATATGAATATTCGGATTAGAGCAGGGCGAAGAAGATCTCTGTGAATTAAGGCATTTTGTAAAACTTCTTCAAGCACGTTTCCTGGTATTTCCAATTTGCCCAAAGTATTAAATGAAGCCCCTTCTTCCTGTATATTATGAAGATTTGACTTCAAGAATGCCATACTTTTCTCATATACCTGCGGCATATTACCCAATATTTCCTTGGTATCACGATATTGCGTTCCGCCCAATTCGTTGCCAAAGAACGATACAGCTTTCACCATACAAGTAGGACAATTATACTCCGGATGTTTGCCAAAGAAGAGGTAGCCTGCAAGAGTTGGTTTGCCCGAATTATTCAATATGTGAATATTATTAAGCATTTGTTCCGCCTTTTCACCCAAGCTTTCCATGTTTAATGAATAGACCTTCATAAGATACTCATCAATGGCATATCGGTCGAGGTCGGCTAATGCAGTACCGTCAACACCCGCCGCATCAGTTTGATAGCTTCCCGAATCTTGGAAGACACCACCTTTGCTGTTGGCAAAGGCAATCATCTCCTTGGCAATCTCCCTCTGCGAAGTGAATGCCTGTTTGAATTGCACCTTAGTGGTCTCGCCACAAAGGGATAAGTCCTTAAATATCTCTTCAGTCATAACCCTGTTGTTTATACATTAACAAATTTCAGTCTATCGGAGGTAGCATATCCAGCAAGGCTTTATATTCCGTCTTATATCTTTCGAGCCGCTCGTAGTCTTTGGAAGTTGGAGAAGGGATGCGACTGATATCCATATTATTCTTCATGTCATTCAGTTTTACCTTCAATGCCAACTGATTCTCCCCAAACCTCTTGATATACTCTTCCCTATTAGGAGCAGTATGATTGTTCAAAATCGCTAAGGCTTCACCCATCTCTTTCCAATCATCTTCAGAGGGGAAGAATATACTATCGCCAGGATATGGCATTATGTTGAACTCTTCTTTCCATTCTTCATTTTCACTTGTAGAAAGATTATGTAAAGTGTCCTCTATTTTTCTGAATAGAGCATCTATTGTATAATCAGTATCTTCGATAGCATCATGAAGGAAACCTACAATTTTCTCCTTCCATGTGAATCCGCTTTGAGCGACGGGCAGGAGATGTGACTCGAAGTAGTCATTGCCACCCTTGTCCTTTTGTCCTTGATGAACCTCACGCGCCACTATGCCAGCGGCTATCACTGCTGGTGTCCAATAACCTAACGAATCCTCCAAGTCAAGGAATCGACTTTTGCCTTCGTCGGGATTGAATGATAAAATATATGCAAGATACTCCCTATAGAGCTGTTCTGTGTCAGAACCTTGATCCATAAAGTCCCACAATCCATCCATAAAGCCATCCATATAACGGATGTCTTGCTCGCC
>CALZYS010000153.1 GCA_945830345.1 uncultured Prevotella sp. | reverse complement strand
CTTTCTCCTGAACGGACGATGTTCTGAACTTTAATTTGATGGATGCCATAATTCTCTTATTTTAAAATGAATGAATTCACTTTAAAAAGACGGCTACCCGACCATTATTTATTAATACAACATTATTTAACACTATAGAGGTATAACAAAATAAACGGAGTCATTAGGATAAAACCTCATGACTCCGTATTCAATTCGAAACTATATGATTTTATTTGGTTGTGATCTTGTAGATTTTCGCCTTTGCCTTGCCTTTTACGATAATTTTGTCATAAGGTTCGGTGGGAAAGACGAGGTTTGTCATCACCATCTTGCCTTCTGAATCGAATGCCTCGATACTGCTGCGGTCAACAAATATCCTCAATTGACGAATGTATTTTGGTGGCAAAGATACGAAAAAAATCAAATACAAGAAGAAAAAACACCTTTTTTTTCATCAAATTACTAATTCCTACTCCTTAATCCCTCATTCCTCATTCAAAAAAACAGAGCCAAAGGCACTTAATCTGTGCCAATCTGTGCTAATCTGTGGTCTGAAAAACCTGTCTATGCTCTGAGTCTTTTTTGTCCACAGATTATCACAGATTATCACAGATGTGATAAGTCTCTATGTATAAGGGTTTTATTTAAACCACAGAGTTAAAGAGAAAAAGAGATTTGTGGTTTATTCAGTCTCTTTCCTAATATAAATACTCTTAATCTCTTAAACTCTGTGGTTCAAAATTACTTCCGAAACTTGAGTAAAATTAAACTATAAAAATGTATAAAGAAAAAGCCTGCCGTATAAAAAACATACGACAAGCTTTATCAAATTATGACTCTAATAATACTTATTTCTTCAATTCCTCGGGAATGACAGGCATTGCGCCGTTCTGAGTGCATACGTAGGCACTAACGTTAACACCTATACGATGAGCCTCGGCAATTGGTTTGCCGGCAAGAATGGAGGCTACGAATGAACCGGTGAATGAGTCACCTGCACCTACTGTGTCGGCTACCTCAACCTTCGGGGTCTCAAGATAAGACATAGCACCCTTGGAGAATACATAACTGCCGTTGACTCCGCAGGTCAACACGAGCATGTCGAGGTTATACTTGCCGAGAATAAGCCAGCACTTGTTCTCGAAGTCCATACCAGGATAACCGAACATCCGACCGAGGATAACCAACTCCTCATCATTGATCTTCATCACATTGGCGCGCTGGAGAGACTCCTGGATAATCTCCTTCGAGTAGAAGTTCTGACGAAGGTTGATGTCGAAGATACGCATGCAGTCCTTAGGGGTGGCGTCAAGGAAACGGTAGATCGTATTGCGGGACACCTCATTGCGCTGGGCAAGTGAACCGAAGCATACTGCCTGACACTGCTTGGCAAGAGACTCTATCTCGGGGGTAAACGGGATATTGTCCCAAGCAGAACCTTCCTTGATGTCGTAGGTGGCAACTCCTTCCGCGTCAAGACTAACCTGTACCTGCCCTGTAGGGAAGTCAACACGGGGCATGACTAGATTCAAACCGTTGGACTCCAAGGCGGCGATGGTCTCGTCACCCAGCGGGTCGTTGCCCACGGCACTCACTGCATAAGATTCAAAACCAAACTGGGACGCATGATAGGCGAAGTTGGCGGGAGCACCGCCAATCTTGCGGCCTTCGGGGAGGCAGTCCCAAAGTGCCTCGCCAAGACCTACGATTATTTTATTGTTCATAATATGTTATTTAGAAGATTTTATCCTTGATATATAAGTGAAGAGATACACGACTCCCAGTGCCATAACGGCAACCGCACCGGCCTGGCCCATGGCGTCGCTGGCAAAGCCCATGAACAACGGGAACACAGTGCCGCCGAACAGACCCATTATCATAAGGCCCGAAATCTCGTTCTGCCTGCTCTGGTCGGAAAGCAAGGCCTGGCTGAACACCAATGAGAATATGTTGGAGTTGCCGTAGCCTACAAGGGCTATCGCTACATACAACACGCTCTTGGATGTGCCGAAACCAAGACCCAGCATCGCAAGGGCCATCATCACGACACTGATGATGAAGAACAGGCGGTTGCTCAGGACACGGAGGAAGAACGAACCGGTGAGGCAGCCTATAGTACGGAATATGAAATACAACGAGGTGGCGAATGCGGCGTCGTTCAGAGTCATCTCGTGGCGCTCCATCAATATCTTCGGGGCGGTGGTGTTGGTACCCACGTCTATTCCAACATGGCACATGATGCCTATGAAGGAAAGAAGGACTATGGGGCGGGAGAGCAACTTAACACAGTCAACAAAAGAGGATGCCTTGCCCTCGGGCGCAGGCTCGTTGATAGGAGTGGAGGCAAGAAGAAGTGAGGCAAGGATGCCTATCACCATGTATATGGGGAAAAGGATACGCCAGCCCATGCCGAAACTCGGGATGGTGGCAAGCGCACCCCACATCGCGATATAAGGAGCCAGGAAAGAGGCGATCGCCTTGACAAACTGGCCGAAGGTGAGAGTAGAGGCAAGGTTGCCCTGGATTACTGAAGACACCAGGGGATTGAGGGATGTCTGCATTAAGGCGTTGCCGATGCCCAGAAGAGAGAAGGACACAAGCATGAGGGGGAAGTTCTCACCAAACAATGGCAACAGAAGTGATACAACTGTCACTATCAGGGAGAGAAGGACCGTCTTCTTGCGGCCTATGCGGTTCATCAACATTCCTGTGGGCACCGAGAATATCAGGAACCAAAAGAATACCAACGACGGTAGTACATTCGCTACGGAGTCGCTTAGTTGAAGGTCTTCTTTGACGTAGTTAGAGGCAATGCCGACCAAATCGACGAAACCCATGGCGAAGAAGCAAAGCATCACGGGTACGATTGCCATCTTATTTGTATTACTCATTATTACAATGTTATTTATTCTATTTTATTATTGTTCACTCTTTTTGATATGTTATCCTGAAAAACAATCTCCCTACCCAAAAAGACCAAATCATAAATAAATCTAATCAAAAACCGAAATAAATCTAACCAAAACCTAAATAAAACCTAAAATAAAACCTAAATCAATAACTAAAAACCTTACTAATATTGAGCTTATGCAAAAACTATTTTCAAGACTCTCTTGTCTGTTTCTGTTTTCCGAGCGCAAAATTACAGTCATTTAATTATGTAGGCTTTAAAATATGTTGCAGAGACGAATAAAATTCGTTCAATGCAACATATTTCTGATATTTTGTATCAATTTTGGGTCTTAATCTTATATATTGCAGCCTTCGCCTTGCCTTTCACTATGATTTTGTCATAAGGAGTGCTCGGGAAAACAAGGTTGGTCATGCACATCTTTCCGTCGCCATCGAAGGCCTCAACACTACAACGGTCAACGAAAATGCGCAGCTGACGCACCTTGCCATAGTCCATCCATTTTGTCTCTGAGGGTTCGTCCTCGCAAGTAAACTTGTGTCCATCAAACTGTCCGATGAAGAACATTCCGTTGGGGTCGTTCATCCAACCGTAAAGCGGTGCCTGATGATAGAGAGGACGATGCTTCTCCACATTTTGGTGTCAAACGAGTCGGAATAAGTCATGTGTTTCCAACAGGTAAAGTCATTCATTGCGCCAGTAGAGCGAGGACTACCCTTCTTGGCCCAGTTGGATATCTCCGTATGCGAAGGCAGCTCACCCCGGAACACTCCGTCGAATGTCTCATTCCCTTGTAAATATGATACCATGTAACAAATTTGACAGGAAATGCACGATTTTTGCTATTTTGGATACATAAAGAAATAATTTGGCGGAATAAGCAAGTGCTTACTCCACCAAATTGTAATATTATTGTTGCTCCAATTACTTACTTTACCATAACTTTTCGTGTATATGAACCTTTCTTTTGTATATAACAACCGGGGCGAAGAGTACGGGAAGAAAGACGGTTTCCGCCAAGGTCATACAATGCTGTTGTAACACCGGAAGCACTCTCAGCAGAAGAGATACCGGTAGAGCTTGTTTCTGTGATTGATATCGTCATGTTGACTACATCCACTGTAACATCATACTTTCCTGCCTTGGTGATATACCACTTGTTGTCATCACCTCCAAACACCATTTTTGTGTCATCTGTAGTGTCACGAAGATAGAATGTCTGTCCCCATCCTGTATGTTTGTTCACGGCAACCTTCACCTCTCCCTCAACAAAATCAACAGTAGTTTTGAACACTGTTGGATTATCAACATCGGGAGAAAGCATAACGCCGTCACCAATGCTCCATCCACCAGGAGTGGCAGAACCTACCAACCACAATGCAGTATGCTTCAGAGGAGTTGTCTGATATTTGGCCTTTTTGACAACGAGACTCTTGGCAACAAGGTCACAGACGATGTCATAGTTGGCAGTTTCGCTCACCTTGAACTGCTTGTCGTTTGGGTTCTCTTCTGTTGAGACAATGGCTGAAGCTACTCCTTCGTTCAGAGTTACATCATTGTCTCCTGCACGATATTCGAGGTTGCCCCAATCAGTGGTAG
>CALZYS010000152.1 GCA_945830345.1 uncultured Prevotella sp. | reverse complement strand
ATGATTTTGGCTTCGAGTTCCTCAGCCAATTCCGGATTATCCTTTATCATCTGCTTGGTAGCGTCACGGCCTTGAGCCAGGCGGGTGTCGTTATATGAGAACCAACTGCCACTCTTCTGGATTATGCCCAGTTCAACTCCCATATCAACAATTTCACCCACACGCGAGATACCTTCTCCAAATGAAATTTCAAACTCAGCCTTACGGAATGGAGGAGCCACCTTGTTCTTCACAATCTTCACCCTAACCTGGTTGCCCACTACATTATCTCCATCCTTAATGCTTGTCACACGACGTATGTCGAGGCGCACACTCGAATAGAACTTCAGGGCATTACCACCAGTGGTTGTCTCGGGATTACCAAACATCACCCCAATCTTCTCGCGCAACTGGTTGATGAAGATACAAGTGGTATTGGTCTTGCTTATTGTACTTGTCAGCTTTCTCAGAGCCTGACTCATCAAACGTGCTTGCAATCCCACAACATTGTCGCCCATATCACCCTCTATCTCCTTCTTTGGAGTAAGTGCAGCCACAGAATCGACAACAATAATATCCACCGCGGCGGAACGTATAAGTTGGTCGGCAATCTCAAGAGCCTGCTCGCCGTTGTCGGGCTGTGCAATAAGCAGGTTGTCAATATCCACACCCAAGTTGGCTGCGTAGAAACGGTCGAAGGCATGCTCCGCGTCAATAAAAGCAGCTATACCTCCCACTTTCTGAGCCTCAGCAATAGCATGGATGGCCAATGTGGTCTTTCCTGAAGACTCCGGACCGTAAATCTCGATGATACGTCCCTTGGGGTACCCCCCCACACCGAGAGCTGCATTAAGGGCAATACTACCGGTAGGTATTACTTCCACCTTTTCAATCTGTTCGTCACCCAACTTCATTATCGATCCCTTGCCAAAATCCTTCTCAATCTTCGACATTGCAGCCTGCAGAGCCTTCAGCTTCTCAGACTTCTCGTCAAATATGTCATCTGTTTTCTTTGCCATATCTAATAATTTATAAATAATTCTTAATTCCCAATTACATCACCTTTCCGTTCTTGTCGAACTTGACCACAACACCTTCGCGAGGATAAATCCAGTCCTCACGTCCGTTGCGGTCCTTCACTGTGCGTGCCGGTTCACCCTTTGCCAATCTCACGCATTCCTTTGTCATACCCCTAATAGCCTTACCTTGCTGCATGGCAGTGACATGGTTAGCAGGATACTTGGAGAAGTCAATAGCGCCCTTTTGGAAAAGATAGTTGAAATAGTCCTCACGATGTCCGTCGATGTCGCCTGCCACATTGTCATCATGCACAAAAGCCACATCCTTATAGAACACCTCACCGGTCTTCAGACTCTTCAATGTGAGTTTCATATATTTAGTGCCATTCATACCCTTGATGGCCTTGATGGTGAATGAAGAAAGGCGCATTATAGTAACCTTCTCACCCTTCTCGTTAGTCATAGGAGTACGATATCGCGTATAATATGTATGTCCGATATACGAGGCGTATTCTTTAGCAGCCTTCTCGTTGGCATCAGCCAGTTCAAACGAACCATAAAAAGTGTATTTTGTGTTATCCATAATGAACTCATCATCGCGCATACCACAGTTGGTCTTGCTCAATGCCACATTCTGGTAGAATTCACGACCGCTCTTGTCAGCAACGATAATCTTGACGGGGAATTTTCTGGAACCCACGCCAACGGCCACGACCTTTACCTCCTCATTCAAGGGCACTTTCACTTCTCTGAAACCCTCGCCCATATCATCAATATCCTCACGGAAGATGGTGGTCTTGGTAAAAAGAGTCTTGCCTAACAACAATGAGCGTGCGATATCCACATCACCAAGATATGCAAGCGTGGGTACCCCCATCTTGTTGTAACAGTAGTCTTCAAACGACCCGTTAGGCACACGATAATAATAAGCCTTTCCGTCATCTTGACAGACAAAGTTTATATAAGCGATTCCTTCAGCCGACTCCGTATGATTCTTGTAAATCATGATTTTGTGCTGGAGTTTTCCGCTACTAACTTCCTTGTTGTTGGAAGCGTCACTGAACGTGTTGACAATAAGGTCATACTTTTCAGGCATTACCATAAATTTCATACCTTCTTTCCAGTTACACAGACTGTGGAACTTGAAGTTGTCTCCTACAAAGTCGGGAGCAGACTCCTCTTCTTCCTCAGCTTCCGCAGCGGTGTCTTCACTGTTGTTCTGCTTCACTACTGTCTTCTTCGCATTTTTTGTCTTTACGAAATAAGACTCTTGTGCCATTCCTGACATAACCATCATACTGGCGATGGCTGCAAGTGCTAGTTTTTTAAATTCCATGCTCTTATATTTAAAGAGGTTAAAATACAATTAATTGTTTCACGTTGCGAAATTAGACAAAAAAATGGAAACGACAAAGGATTTTTCCAAAAAAATGATGTTTTTCTGCCAAATTGTCAGTCATTTGCCATTTGGCACACGCTTTGCAAACCATATTAGCGACAACGGGGCAGTAAAATGCCTCAAATTAACATTGAATAATAACAAAATAAAAAATAGAACAATTATGGGAAAGATTATTGGAATCGACTTAGGAACAACTAATTCATGTGTTGCCGTATTTGAGGGCAACGAACCAGTTGTAATCGCCAACAGTGAAGGCAAGCGCACAACTCCTTCTGTTGTTGGATTTGTGGAAGGCGGCGAGCGCAAGATTGGTGACCCCGCAAAGCGTCAGGCTATCACCAACCCGAAGAACACCGTCTATAGTATCAAGCGCTTCATGGGTGAAAACTGGGCGCAAGTGGAGAAGGAAGTAAGCCGCGTACCCTTCTCGGTAGTCAATGAGGGTGGCTATCCTCGTGTTGACATCGACGGACGCAAATACACTCCGCAGGAAATCTCTGCCATGGTGCTCCAGAAGATGAAGAAGACCGCAGAGGACTATCTCGGACAGGAAGTGACTGACGCAGTTATCACTGTTCCCGCATATTTCTCCGACTCTCAGCGCCAGGCCACCAAGGAGGCTGGACAGATTGCAGGTCTGAATGTTCGCCGTATCGTCAACGAGCCTACTGCCGCAGCTTTGGCTTACGGTGTTGACAAGGCAAACAAGGATATGAAGATTGCCGTGTTCGACCTCGGTGGCGGTACATTCGATATCTCTATCCTCGAGTTCGGTGGCGGTGTGTTTGAGGTGCTCTCCACCAATGGTGACACCCACCTCGGTGGTGACGACTTCGACCAGGTAATCATCGACTGGCTCGTACAGGAGTTCAAGAACGACGAGGGAGCTGACCTCAAGGGCGACCCCATGGCTATGCAGCGTTTGAAGGAAGCTGCCGAGAAGGCAAAGATTGAGCTTTCAAGCTCTACATCCACTGAGATTAACCTTCCTTACATCATGCCTGTAGGCGGAGTGCCCAAGCACTTGGTAAAGACTCTCACACGTGCCAAGTTTGAGCAGCTTGCCCACTCTCTTATCCAGGCTTGTCTTGTTCCTTGCCAGAACGCCATGCGTGATGCCAAGCTGAACACATCTGATATTGATGAGGTTATCCTCGTGGGAGGTTCAAGCCGTATTCCTGCCGTTCAGACTCTCGTAAAGAACTACTTCGGCAAGGAGCCTTCAAAGGGTGTTAACCCCGACGAGGTAGTAGCCGTAGGTGCCTGCATCCAGGGTGCCATCCTCAACAAGGAGGGCGGCGTAGGTGACATCGTGCTTCTCGACGTTACACCTCTTACTCTCGGTATCGAAACCATGGGTGGCGTGATGACCAAGCTCATCGAAGCCAATACCACCATCCCCTGCAAGAAGAGCGAGGTGTTCTCAACAGCAGCCGACAACCAGACAGAGGTGACCATCCACGTGCTTCAGGGCGAGCGTCCTATGGCAGCACAGAACAAGTCCATCGGTCAGTTCAACCTCACCGGCATAGCTCCAGCACGCCGCGGTGTTCCTCAGATTGAGGTGACATTCGACATCGACGCCAACGGTATCCTCAAGGTATCTGCCAAGGACAAGGCCACAGGCAAGGAGCAGGCCATCCGCATCGAGGCATCATCAGGACTCAGCAAGGAGGAAATCGACCGTATGAAGGCTGAGGCAGAGCAGAACGCTGCAGCTGACAAGGCTGAGCGCGAGCGCATCGACAAGCTCAACCAGGCAGACTCGCTCATCTTCACCACCGAGAACTTCCTTAAGGACAATGGTGAAAAGATTCCTGCCGACCAGAAGCAGCCTATTGAGAATGCCCTGCAGCAACTCAAGGATGCCCACAAGGCTCAGGACATAGCAGCTGTTGACAGTGCCATGACAAACCTCAACAACGTGATGCAGGCTGCCTCTGCCCAGATGTATCAGCAAGGTGGTGCACAGGCAGGTCCTCAGCCTGGTGCTGACCAGGGCTTCAACGGAGGAGCACAACAAGGCGGACAGCAGTCTCAAGGTGGTCAGCAGTCTGACAACATCCAGGATGCCGACTTCGAGGAGGTGAAATAAGCACATAGAGAAATAAGAATACA
>CALZYS010000151.1 GCA_945830345.1 uncultured Prevotella sp. | reverse complement strand
AGGAAACTGCGCCATGGTCCGAGAGTGGGAGTCTCGCCCACTGGCATGTCGAGCTTGCGCAGTATGGCGGCGTCAAGTCCCTGTGCCTGCATGTTCACCGGCACCTCGTAGATTGATGGCAGGTCTTCGCTCTGCACCACGCAGTCGATATCCACGTTGCAGAATGATGCCACCTTGCGCATGATTGCCTCGTCGAGGTGCTTCTCTGTGCGCAGCACGAGGATGTCGGGCTGTATGCCCTGGCTCTGCAGTTCCTTCACCGAGTGCTGTGTGGGCTTTGTCTTCAGCTCTCCCGCAGCCTTCAGATAGGGGATATATGTCAGGTGTATGCTCACTGCATTTCTGCCCATCTCCCATTTCATCTGGCGTATCGCCTCGAGGAACGGTGCACTCTCGATGTCTCCAATCGTGCCTCCGATCTCGGTGATGACGAAGTCGTAGTGATGCTTCTCGCCCAAATACTTCACGTTGCGCTTTATCTCGTTGGTGATATGAGGCACCACCTGTATTGTCTTGCCAAGATAGTCGCCATGTCGCTCCTTGTCGATCACCGCCTTGTATATGCGGCCCGTTGTGAGGGAGTTGGCCCTTGTTGTCTGAATACCCGTGAATCTCTCGTAGTGACCGAGGTCGAGGTCGGTCTCCATTCCATCCACTGTCACATAACATTCCCCATGCTCATATGGGTTGAGCGTCCCTGGGTCGATATTGATATAGGGGTCGAACTTCTGTATGGTGATGTTGTATCCCCTTGCCTGTAACAACTTGCCGATAGACGACGAAATGATTCCTTTGCCAAGCGATGATACCACACCGCCTGTGACGAAAATGTACTTAGTTTGTGTCACTGTGTTATTATTTTAATTGTTGTACTTTTCTTGTTATTCACACATTCAGGCGGCAAAGTTACAAAAAAAAATCCGTTTACGAAAGTTTTACACCACTTTTATATATAATTTTTGCACGGTTAATAATTTTTTTAATTTATCTACGGTAAAAGTGGTAGTTTTTCAATTTTTTGTTCTATCTTTGCCGCAAAATTTATAAGAATAATAAAACTAATGATGAAAAGACTCTTTTTGATGGCTACCATAGCCTTCTTGATGTCAATTAATGCCATGGCACAACGTCAGAAGGCGAAGGTGGCTGTGACTGTTGACTCAATGGCTACCGTGAATGCATACCTCGACTCACTGCTCGCTTTCAGACAGCAGCAGATGGCTGCTGCTCGGACTGACGATGCTGTCGATGCAATGAAACCCGACGGACGCTATTACCGCCTTTTCGTCCCGTTCACGTTCTATCGTTCTCCGGCCTACCGGACGCTCGCTCTCAACGCCACACATGACAGTAGTGCAACGGCTGACGGAAATGGCGATGTGGCCGAAGCTATTGACGAGGCACTGATGGCTATGTATCTCAAGCGTCCCGACCTCGTGGTGGGCACAGAGACCAAGCTCGACAAGGCTGGTTCGGTGAGGGATGACCTCGATCGTCCTGTGAAGAACGATGTGGATATGTCGCAGGCTGTAGAGCCAGTGCCCGAAACTCCTGATATCATACCTCAAGGCCTTGTTATTCAGAAGCCTAACTTCTGGACATTCAAGGGAGACGGCAACCTCCAGTTGATGCAGAACTTCGTATCCGACAACTGGTATAAGGGTGGTGAGAGCAACTACTCGATGGTGGGTCAGGTGACACTTGCAGCCAACTATAACAACAAGAGCGGATTGCAACTTGAGAACATCCTCGAACTGAAATTGGGATTCCAGACATCGCCGAGCGACACGGTGCATAAGTTCAAGACCAACAATGACCTCATCCGTTATACAGGCCGATTGGGCTTGCAGGCCACTAAGAAATGGAACTACACACTGCAGTTGCTTGCCTACACACAATTCACACGAGGCTACAAGAGCAACGACAAGAGAGTGTATAGCGATTTCATGTCGCCGTTCAATCTTAATCTTGGTCTTGGTATGACCTACAACCTGTCGGCATTCAAGGGCAAACTGACGGGCAAGGTCAATTTGTCGCCGTTCTCTTACAACTGGAAGTATATCGACCGCACCGATCTTTGTGCGCATTATGGTATAGGCGACCATCATTCGATGGACGATTTCGGATCGCAGGTGACAAGCGAAATGGAATGGAAGTTATCAGATATGGTCAGATGGAAGTCGCGCTTCTATTTCTACACGTCTTACTCGCGAGCTGAGTTGGAATGGGAGAACACCGTTCAGGTGAACATCAGCAGATATATCACTACGAATATCTTCGTATATCCGCGATTCGATGATTCGGTAGGAAGAGACAGAGACCTTGGTTACTGGCAGTTTAGGGAATACTGCTCGCTCGGACTGTCGTATGCGTTTTAAATGAATTAGGAATTAGGAATGAGGAATTAGGAATTGGCTGCGCATAGGCATTCCTAATTCCTCATTCCTAATTCCTCATCACTTTTTCTCCTCCATGTCGCCCTCAACATAGAGTCGGGTCATTTCGATCTTGCCGTTGGTGCGTACGGTGATTGATTTCTTGAAGTGACCGGGGAATTTGCCCGCACCGTTGTATGTCACCTTTATCTCGCCGCCCTCTCCCGGTTTGATGGGAGCCTTGGTGTATTCGGGCACAGTACATCCGCAACTTGCCACGGCCTGGTTGATTACCAGTGGCTGGTCGCCGATGTTGGTGAACTTGAACACGCATGTCACCTTGGGTGATGACTCCGAGAACTTGCCGAAGTCGTGTGTCACCTTCTCAAACTTGATTTCTGCCTGTGCGCTGGCGGTGCATACGCTTGCAGCGAACAGGATAAACATAAACACATACTTTTTCATCTTGTCTTGTTCCTTTCTTATTTTATGGTTTAAAATCTCACGCTGAACTGCACGTCGGCCATGCTGTAGTTGTGCTTGGCGAGACTGCGGTCGTTGACGAATGAATACTCGGTCTGAATCTCGATGTTCTTACAGAAGAGATAGTTGAAGCCAGCCTTGTAGATGGTCTTGGCAGTGTCCCACGAGCCAGCCGGACGATAGAGGTCATAGCGAGCCTTCGCCCTCAGTTTGCCGCGTATGATAGGAGCTACGCAAGCCAAATATACGGCGTCGGCACGGTCGCCAAACTTCTCGTTGAGGTTGCAGTCGCTCAGGTCGCTGCTTGTATTTGCAGTGGTCTTAAATGCGCCACCCGTGTTGTGTATATACTCCGAGCGTATCTGCCAGTCGGCATCCTTGTATTCAGCCGAGATGGCATAGCGATAACGGCTTACCTTGCGCGAGCCCTTCACTTCGATATCTCCGTCCTGCCATGTGCCGGTGCGGTTGTACGAACCAACCCATCCGAATCCTCCTAAGCGCATTCCCTTTATGGGCGACACCCACACACCTCCGATGACGTCCTTCTGATTGCCTACGTCCTTGCGGTTGATGCCCTGTCCGTTGAATACTCCCACCTCGTAGTGGAGTAGGGTGCGGCCCTCACTGTTGGGCAGGAAGTCGCCCGACACCTGAATACCTATGTCTCGACCGCTGCTCGATTGCTCACCTGTGCGGTCGTTGAATCCCGCAAGCTTGAGCACACCCTGCGCCTGCGAGTTGAATCCGATGTCGATGGGGTTCATCGGGTTCTCGTATGTGAACGGACGCTTGAACTGTCCTATCTTCACCTTAAACTCCTTGTGCTTCAGCCATTCGACGCTCATATCCACGATTCTCGGCGACTCGCCATAGGTGCTCGAATTGCCATTCACCTGTCCCTGGATCTTATACTCAAAGTCGTTGAGTATGCGTCCCGTCATCACAAGCCTGATCAGTCGGATGCTGAACCCGTTGCTTTCGTTGTTGTCTTGGAAGGTGGCGTTGTAGTTGCCTATCAGATAACCCGAGAATTTCGGTTTGCCGACGATGTCGCTCAACTTCACTTCCTTCTTGGCATCCGTCTCGGTAGCCTCAGTGCTCTCATTTGCCTCCGCAGCATTTATCTGCATCGACATAGCGGCTGCCACAGCAGCCCAAATAAATCTCTTATTCATTAAAACTTTAATTCTTTAATTTTTTAATTCTTTAATTCTTAATAGCACCACATTCTCCACATGCGGCGTATGTGGGAACATATCCACAGGCTGCACCCTCTCCACCTTGTATAGAGGGTCGAGCAATTGCAGGTCGCGGGCTTGGGTGGCAGGATTGCAGCTCACATACACAATGCGCCTCGGTGCTGCATTCATTATCACCTTCACCACGTCGGGATGCATACCGGCACGCGGAGGGTCGGTGATAATCACGTCGGGCTTGCCATGCTCGGCGATGAATTCGTCGGTGAGTATGTCCTTCATGTCTCCGGCGAAGAACGACGTGTTGTCTATGCCGTTGATGTCAGAGTTCACCTTGGCGTCCTCGATGGCTTCGGGCACATACTCTATGCCCACCACCTTGTTTGCCTTGCGCGCCACGAAGTTGGCAATCGTGCCAGTGCCTGTGTATAGGTCATACACCGTCTCGTTGCCCGTCAGTTGGGCAAAGTCGCGCGCCACGCAGTAGAGGTGATAAGCCTGCTC
>CALZYS010000150.1 GCA_945830345.1 uncultured Prevotella sp. | reverse complement strand
GCCGTTGAGGACAACACTCCCGTGTCGATGAACATGTGGGGATTCACTCCCGACTATTTCGAATATAGCGAGGCTTATTTCAAGGAGTTCCTCTCCGACCCGAAGAACATGGAGAATCTCAAGGCCGAGTTCTTCATCCCTCTGATGGTCAACAAGCTCATCAACGAGAATACATCCACCGTCAAGGTGCTCGACACCACCAGCAAGTGGTTTGGAGTGACTTATTCGGCCGACCGCCAGAGTGTGGTTGACAGAATACAGGGACTCATTGACGAGGGCGTATATCCCAACAAACTTTTTTAAACAGAATAATTCGTGAATATTAACATTCTATCTGAAGCGGAGCTCCAGCAGCTCCGCTCAATCATCGCCGCCGCTGCTGACATTGTTGTAATCGGACATGTCAACCCCGACGGCGATGCCATTGGTTCTACTCTCGCATGGACTAACTATCTCCAGAGCGAGGGTAAGTCGGTATCTGTCATCGTTCCCGACAAGTATCCCGATTTTCTTAATTGGCTTCCCAACACCGACAAGATTCTTCGACATGACAAACACCCCGAGAAGACGGAATTGATGGTGGCTTCTGCCGACCTCATCTTCTGTCTCGACCTCAACGTACTGCCTCGAACCGAAGAACTGGCCGACCATATTGCCGCTTCAAAGGCGGTGAAGGTGCTGATTGACCATCATCCCAATCCCGACGACTGCTTCAATCTCGTCATCTCCCACACTGAGATGAGCTCAACGTCCGAACTCATCTTCCGCATCGTGTGGCAGCTTGGTGCGTTCGACCGCCTCGGCACCCACTTCGCAGTGCCTTGCTATTGCGGAATGATGACCGACACTGGCGGCTTCACCTTCAACTCCACACGTCCCGAGATATTCTTCATCATCAGTCAGTTGCTCACCAAGGGCATCGACAAGGACAAGATTTATCGCAATGTGTATAACGTTGCCAGCGAGGGCAAGATACGCCTTTGGGGCTATGTGCTATATGAGAAGATGCAATATGATGCTGCACGACATGCCGCATTCTTCACTCTCACCCGCGACGATCTCAAGCGATTCAATTATATCAAGGGCGATGCAGAGGGACTCGTCAATATGCCACTTCAGATTAAGGGCACCCGACTGTCGATTTCATTGCGCGAGGATACCGACCGAGATAATCTCATTTGGGTGAGCCTGCGTTCGGTGGATGACTTCAACTGCACTGAGATGGCAACTCAGTTCTTCAATGGTGGAGGACATTTCAATGCATCGGGAGGACGCCTCAACTGCTCTATCGAAGAGGCAGCAAGGATAACACGTAAAGCAATAGAAACATTTGAAGATAAGTTAAAATGAGAAACATCAGATTAATAAGCAAGATTTTTGCATTCGCTCTTGTTTTCATAGCCTTGTGGTCGTGTGACAACTATGAGACATACGGCGATAAAAAGGAGAAGGAGCGTGATGCCATAAACGAGTATATCAAGTCGCGCAACATCAAGGAGATTACCGAGGACGAGTTTGTGCTCAAGGGCTGCACCACCGACACTACGGCTCACGAGTATGTCTATCTCTCCAAGAGCGGCATCTGGATGCAGATTATCCGCAAGGGCGAAGGCACTATGCTCGAGAACAAAAAGCAGGTGAATGTGCTTCTCAGATATGTGGAATTTAATATCCTCGAAGGTGCTATCCTCACCAGCAACTATAGTTACAGTAATCTCTACGACAAAATGACCGTCTATCGTGAGGGCAGCAACTATACTGCCTCATTTGTTCAAGGTGTCATGAACAGCACTTATGGTGCGGTTGTTCCGGCAGGATGGCTCGTTCCGTTGGATTATATCACTCTTGCCCGTCCGACGAGCGATCAGGCTCTTGCCGAAGTGCGTCTTATCGTTCCTCATTCTCAGGGCACATCACAGGCTCAGTCATACGTTTATCCATGCTATTATCAGATTAGATACGAAAGAGAAAAATAACTTTTTGAGTTAAGAATTAATAATTACAAGTTGTATTGACATGACACTGATTAAGTCTATTTCCGGTATTCGTGGAACCATCGGCGGTCGCACTGGCGACACGCTCAATCCACTCGACATTGTTAAGTTTACAACGGCATACGCCACATTCATTCGTCGTCACACCACCAACGGCAGCGGCAAGATTGTCGTAGGTCGCGATGCACGTATGTCCGGTCAGATGGTTGACTCTATCGTCAGCGGCACACTCGTGGGCATGGGATTCGATGTGCTCAACATCGGTCTCGCCACTACTCCCACCACCGAACTTGCTGTCACCATGTCGGGGGCCGACGGTGGCATTATCATCACTGCCAGTCATAACCCACGTCAGTGGAATGCCCTCAAGTTGCTCAACTCCCACGGTGAGTTTCTCACCAAGGCCGACGGCAATGAGGTGCTTGACATTGCCGAGCGTGAGGACTTCGAATATGCCGATGTTGACAGTCTTGGCAAGATAATCAACGACTCGTCGTTTGACGATCGTCATATCGAGTCGGTTCTCAACCTGCAACTTGTTGATGCTGAAGCTATTCGTGATGCCAAGTTCAAGGTGTGTGTTGACAGCATCAACAGTGTGGGAGGCGTAATCCTTCCCCGACTCCTCGACCGTTTGGGTGTCGAGTATAAGTTCCTTAATGCTGTTCCGTCAGGCGACTTCGCCCACAATCCCGAACCATTGGAGAAGAATCTCACGGGCATTATGGACGAGATGAAGTCGGGAGCCTATGATCTCGGTATTGTGGTCGATCCCGATGTCGATCGCCTTGCCTTCATCTGCGAGGATGGCCGAATGTTTGGCGAGGAATACACTCTCGTCAGTGTAGCCGACTATGTCCTCAGCCATACTCCGGGCAACACCGTCAGCAATCTCAGTTCCACTCGCGCCTTGCGTGATGTCACCCGTCAGCATGGCGGCACATATACGGCAGCCGCAGTGGGCGAGGTGAATGTCACCACCAAAATGAAGGAGGTGGGAGCAGTCATCGGTGGCGAGGGCAACGGTGGAGTCATCTATCCCGAAAGCCACTATGGTCGCGACGCTCTCGTGGGCATTGCCCTTTTCCTCTCGTCGTTGGCCCACAAGGGCTGCAAGGTGAGCGAGCTTCGCGCCACATTCCCCGAGTATTTCATTGCCAAGAACCGCATCGACCTCACTCCCTCAACTGATGTTGACGCTATCCTCGTGAAGGTGAAGGAGCTCTACGCCAACGAGCAGGTTAACGACATCGACGGAGTGAAGATCGACTTCCCCGACAAGTGGGTTCATCTTCGCAAGTCAAACACCGAACCGATTATCCGTGTCTATAGCGAGGCATCTACCATGGAGGCAGCCGACGCTCTCGGCAAGCAGATAATGCAGGTGGTTTATGACATGCAATAATCTGATTGACATGCAATAATCTGATTATGAACTACTCAGGGTTGATCATTGCAGTAATCACCTTTCTTGTCATTGGTGTCTTCCATCCGATAGTCATCAAGGGTGAATATTATTTCGGAACACGATGCTGGTGGGTTTTCCTTCTCGCCGGCATCGCGTTCATCGTTGCCAGTCTTTTGGTGTCCGACAATATGTTGAGCCCTATTCTCGGAGTCGTCGGCTGTTCGTGCCTGTGGAGCATCCTCGAGATATTCGAGCAGAAAGAGAGAGTAGAGAAGGGCTGGTTTCCCAAGAACCCCAAGCGCAAGCACGAGTATAAGTAGCCTTTTTTCCTACATCGTAATACTCTCGATGCGCAGTTGCAGTGTTCCTGCCGGCACTTTCACGCTCACCGTGTCGCCAGCCTTCTTTCCGGCAAGGGCTTGTGCGATGGGCGACTTTATCGACATCTTTCCTTCGCGTATGTTCGCCTCGTGCGGACTCACCAATGTATATGTCATCTTGCTCTGGGTGGCGAGATTCGTCAGTTCCACCTTTGTGAGCAGTCCCACCGAGTCAGATCCCAATAGCGATTTGTCAATCACTCGTGCATGTTCGAGAATGCGTTGTCTGAATCTTATCTGACTCAATATTCTTCCCTGTTCGCGCTTTGCGGCATGATATTCAAAGTTCTCGCTTAGGTCGCCTTGTGCGCGAGCCTCCGAGATAGCGTCCCTCACTCGTGGCAGGTCCACCGATTCCAGTTGTTTCAATTCGGCCAATATCTTGTTGTAGCCTTCTTCTGACATGTATTCCATAAAATCTTAATTTCTTGTTTCTGGGTGCAAAGGTAATCAAAAAAATCCATACTGCAAAAGTTTTCCCCGAATTCGTTATCCGTTTTCCCCGAATATGTCCTCATCTGGTCTTAACTTAATCCCTCACTTGGTCTTAACTTATTCCCGGTGTTTATCATAAGTTATAGCCTCCAAGAGGGAAGCGGAAGCGTAACCGTAACCCGTAACTGACATTGATTTTCCTTGTGCATGCGAGCGCGTATGTACTTATATATATAGTAATTAATTTAATTAATATATATTTGAACACAGAGTTATTGAGTCACAGAGTTTTTGTGTATCTCTGAGTTTTTGAAAGTGAATTTCAATGTCAGTTACGGGTTACGGTTACGCTTCCCTCTTTGAGGCAAGTCGCCT
>CALZYS010000149.1 GCA_945830345.1 uncultured Prevotella sp. | reverse complement strand
CGGGCAAAGTTACTCATAATTATACAAATGAACGAGAAAAATACCAAATATCTGCTGATATTTTCATTTTTTTATGATTTTATTTTGTATTTCGACTAACTTGCACTAACTTTGCAGCCAAAATCAGAAAAATGAAGATTGAAAAATGAAGATTGAAAATTGAAAGATTGAAATATTATATGAAGAAAATGTTTTCGGCAGCCGCCTTGGTGATGGCTGCGTTCGCCTTTGTGGCATGTAGCGAGAAAAAGTTCCACGTGGAAGGTAGCATTGAGAATGCCAAGGACTCTCTGCTCTATTTCGAGAATATCAGTCTTGAGGGACCTGTGGTAGTGGATTCAGTGAAACTTGATGCCGACGGCAACTTTGACTTTAGTGACAAGTGCCCGGAGGCTCCCGAGTTCTATCGCCTGCGTATTGCAGGACAGATAATTAATATCTCCATCGACTCTACCGAGACAGTCTCTGTAAAGGCAAAAATGCCTGAAATGGCAGCCAACTATGAGGTGAGCGGTTCTGAGGAATGTTCAAAAATCCGCACTCTCGCCCTTAAGCAGATTGCACTTCAGAATACTGTAATCGATTTGGAGAAGAATACATCTCTCGGCAGCGATGTCATTGCCGACAGTATTACAAAGATGATTGATGCTTACAAGAATGATGTCAAGGCTAATTATATCTTCAAGGAGCCGAAGGCAGCATCTTCTTATTTTGCTCTCTTCCAGGCTATTGGCCCTTATCTCATTTTTAATCCACGCAGTAATCGTGAAGACATAAAGGTGTTTGCAGCAGTAGCTACCAGTTGGGATACATTCTATCCCGGTGCATTGCGTGGCGAAAATCTGCATAACATCGCTATCGAGGGAATGAAGACAGCCCGCATTGTGGCTGCCGACCAGAAGGCAATGGAGATTGACGCCAACAAGGTGACTGAGACGGGAATTATCGACATCAAACTGATTGATAACAAGGGAAATGCTCGCGCCCTTTCTGATTTGAAGGGTAAGGTGGTGCTCCTCGATTTCCATCTCTTTGCTCTTGAGGATTCGCCAAAGCGTATTCTCATGTTGCGCGAATTATATAATAAGTATCATGCGCAAGGACTGGAGATTTATCAAGTGTCTCTCGACCCTGACGAGCATTTCTGGAAGCAGCAGACTGCTGCATTGCCCTGGATATGTGTGAGGGATGCTGATGGTACTGCATCAAAATATGTCAACCTCTACAATGTGCAGTCAGTGCCAGAGTTCTTCCTCATCGACAAGAGTAACTCTCTCGTCAACCGCTCTTCACAGATTAAAGACGTAGAGGCTGCAATATCAGCCTTGCTCTAATTATATTTATTGAACACAGAGACACGGAGAAACAGAGTTTATATAGGTCTATAGCGCCTTTATATATTGACTCTGTGTCTCCGTGTCTCTGTGTTTTAAATAAAAAACCGACTTTTTGAACATATTCAATTTACATGTGAATAGTAGTATTCAAACTAAAAGCAGTACCTTTGCAGCCGAATTTAGACGTTAGCAAAGAATGAAGAAATTACTGTTCACTTTTTCCTTGCTCCTGACAATGTCATCAGCAAGTGCCCAAAAGGTATTGTCGCTCAAGGATTGCTTGAAGATAGGCATCGAGAATAATCTATCGCTCAAGTCAAGTCGCAACGAGGTGACTAAGGGCAAGCACAACATCAGTGAGAACCGTGCAAGGTTGCTGCCGCAGATTAACTTCGCGGCAGGATTCAATGACAACTTTACTCCTCCAGTATCAGTTACCGATGGTACGGCATACGGTAAGTTGTACAACGTGACAAAGACCTTGCAGTATAACTCGTCGGCTAGTCTGCAGTTGCAGATGCCGCTCTATAGTCAGACGGCCCTTACTGCCGTAGAGATTGCAAAGACCCTTGACAATCTCAACCAATTGTCCTACGAGAAGGCTCGTGAGGATATTATCATGCAGATAGCCAAACTCTACTATCTCATTCAGAATACTACCGAGCAGATAGCCATCATTGGAGATAACCTCAAGAGATTTGAGGAACTGAAAAAATTCGCCCAGGCATTCTATGACAATCAGATGGCTTTGGGGGTTGACCTAAAGCGTATCAATGTCAGGATAGAGAGTACCGACGTGTCGCTCGCAAATGCCAAGGCAATGCTTCGCGAGCAATATAACATGCTCAAATATGCCATGGACTATCCTGCCGACGAGGAGATTCTTGTTGAGGTGAAGCATGTGGATGATATCAATATGGCGGCACAGTCGGGACTTAACGCCAATCTATATGAATTGCAACTCATGCGCACCCAGGAGAAACTCACTGAACAACAGGTGAAACTGGCTAAGGATGCCTATCTGCCCACTATTGCCCTCACTGGCAACTTCACTTTCTCGGCATATACAGATAAGTTTAAGAACTGGTTCCATTCGGGAGAGAGCAATCATTGGTATGACTCCAATGGTCTCGGTATTTCCCTTCGAGTACCTGTCTTCGACGGGTTTGAGAAGCGATCCAAGATTCGCAAGGCCAAGATTGATGCCGACAATGCGCGCATTGCATACGAGAACACGCTGAAGAACTTGCAGACGCAATACTCGAATGCAGTGAACGACCAACTGAACAACGAGCGAAACTACCGCAAACAGCGCGACAACTACCGTCTTGCCGAAGATATATATAAGGTGACTATGGATCGCTATCGTGAGGGTGTTACCTCGATGGTAGAGGTGTTGCAGGATGAGATGAGCATGTCGGAGGCACAGAACAACTATCTCACCGCTCATTACAACTACGAGGTATCGAATCTCGCCGTACTCAAACTCACGGGCGGACTTAATTCCCTTGTGGAAAATTAGGAATTTATTATGCGAAACATAAATTGAAAATATAATACGATAATGGAAAATAAGGAAAACAAGGCTGTGGAAAGCCAGGAAACGACAGTGTCTGAAAGCCACGAGAAGACAGCTGAACAATTGAAGAAACAGAAGGTGCGTCAGATGATAGTAAGTCTCATCGGACTTGCACTCATCGCGTGGGGTGTGTATGAGGTGGTATGCATGTTCATCGACTACAGGTCGAATGAGTCAAGTAATGATGCTCAGGTTGAGCAGTATCTCTCACCGGTCAATCTGCGTGCTTCGGGATATATCAAGAAGATTTGCTTCCAAGAGCATCAGAACGTCAAGAAGGGAGATACCCTGCTCATACTCGACGATCGTGAATATCGCATCCGTGTGATGGAGGCAGAGGCTGCATTGAAGGATGCACAGGCTGGTGCCAATGTTATCAATGCCACACTCAACACCACCGAGACTACGGCTTCGGTGTATGATGCGTCAATATCAGAGATAGAGATTCGTCTTAGCAAATTGGCCAAGGATGTGGAGCGCTATCGCAACCTCGTGGCGCGTGATGCTGCAACACCTATCCAGCTCGAACAGTATGAGACTGAATACAAGGCTACAAAGAAGAAACTCGACGCTACCCTCAAACAGAAGAAGGCCGCCCTCTCGGGAGTCAATGAAGTGCAAACTCGCAAGGGCAACACTGCCGCAGCCATTGAGCGTGCCACTGCTGCCTTGGAGATGGCAAAGCTCAATCTCTCGTATTGTGTGGTTGTAGCTCCGTGCGACGGTAAGTTGGGTCGCCGTTCTCTCGAAGAGGGACAGATGGTTAATGCCGGACAGACGATCACATATATTATTCCTGAGACACAGAAGTGGGTGATTGCCAACTACAAGGAGACTCAGGTGGAGAATCTCTATATTGGCCAGAACGTACGCATGACTGTTGATGCCATCAGCGACAAGGAGTTTACCGGAAAGGTCACAGCAATATCAGGAGCCACAGGTTCTAAGTTCTCGCTTACTCCCACCGACAACTCTGCAGGAAACTTCGTAAAGATACAACAACGCGTACCAGTGCGCATCGACTTCACCAACCTCAGCAAGGAGGATAACGACCGCCTGGCAGCTGGTATGATGGTGATTGTGAAGGCTGAAGTGAAATAATTTAAATTGTATCGTTGTGAATAAAAATTTCCCGTTCTACGATTGGGTGCCTAAACCATTGGGAATCATCTTTCTGATTTTCCTATTCATACCTATAATGACAGTTGGTGGTGTCTATTCCGCCAACAGCAGTGAGATGGTTGGTGGTTTGGGCATCATTTCGGAACATATATCCTTTGTGGGCTTTGCCACGTCGGTGGGTATGGCGGCTTTCTCGCCATTCTTCTACGACCTCGTGTGCATTCGTCGCGAGAAGATAATGCTCATGTGGGGATTCGGCATACTCATTGTGCTGAGCTTCGTATGTGCCCGCACCGACAGTGTGTATGTCCTTGCCCTGTGTTCGCTCGTGATGGGATTCGTGCGTCAGGCTTTGTTGATGTGCAACCTCTTTACGCTCATCACCTACGGTTTCCACATCGAGGCTACCCATAATCTCACTCCAGGCAACGAACCTACCACCGAGGAGGGATGGGACAAGCTCGACTATGAGAAGACGGCGTCAATGCCAATTATCTATTACTTCTTCATGGTGCTTGGTCAGATAGGTACATGGCTCACAGCATGGTTTGCATATAACTACGAATGGCAGTATGTCTATTATGCCATGATTGCCGTGTTGGGAGTGGCTGTGATCATCGTATGGCTCACGA
>CALZYS010000148.1 GCA_945830345.1 uncultured Prevotella sp. | reverse complement strand
TGCCTCTCGAACTGAAATACCTGCCCGTGATTGAGTCGGCCCTCAACCCCAAGGCTGTGTCGAGAATGGGTGCCACGGGATTGTGGCAGTTTATGCTCGCCACAGGCAAGCGCTACGGACTGGAGGTGAACACTCTCGTGGACGAGCGACGCGACCCCATAAAGGCATCGTATGCCGCTGCCAATTATCTGAGCGACTTATATAAGGTGTTCGGCGACTGGAATCTCGTGATTGCTGCCTACAACTGCGGTCCCGACCAAATCAACAAGGCCATCCACCGCTCCAAGGGCAGCAGGGACTATTGGCAGATATATCCCTATCTCCCCAAGGAAACACGCGGATATGTGCCGGCATTCATTGCCGCCAACTATATCATGACATATTACTGCGAGCACAACATATGTCCGATGACCACACGACTGCCGGCAAAGACCGACACGGTGATGGTGAGCCGCAACGTGCATCTCGAACAGATAGCGGCAGTATGCAATATCGACATCGAACAGTTGCGCACACTCAATCCCGCCTATCGTCGCGACATAGTGCCTGGAGCCACCAAGATGTCTGCCGTGCGTCTGCCTCAAACCGACGTCGGCAAGTTTATCGATCTCGAGGACTCCATCTATGCCTACAACGCAGAAGTGCTGTTCTCGAAAAGGGCTACGGTGGAGGTGAACGATGATGTGCCCACATATACCCGCAAAAGCAGCACTAAGCGCAGTCGAAAGAGTGCACGCAGCAGCAGAGGCAGAAGCGTGACCGTGAAGAGAGGACAGACGCTCTCGGAGATTGCCAAGCGCAACGGCACGACGGTGGCGAAGCTCAAGAGGCTTAACGGCATCAAGGGCTCGAACATCAGGGCGGGAAAGAAACTGAGAGTGAGATGATTTTTAATTAAGAATTAAGAATTAGAAATTAGGAATTATGGACGAGGAGCAGAAAAAACTTGAAGAACAGGACGAGCTGTTGATAAATGGTGCTTACCAACACCTGTTGGACACTTACAGCAAGTCGAGACATCGCCAGAAGGTGGATCTTATCACCAAGGCATTCAACTTCGCAAAACAGGCGCACAAGGGTGTAAGGCGTCTGTCGGGCGAACCGTATATAATGCACCCCATCGCCGTGGCGCAGATAGCATGCGAGGAGGTGGGACTCGGTTCGACGAGTATATGTGCCGCACTGCTGCACGACGTGGTGGAGGACACCGACTATACCGTGGAGGACATCGAGAACATATTCGGTGCCAAGGTGGCGCAGATTGTGGATGGACTCACAAAGATTAGCGGTGGCATTTTCGGCGAACAGGCATCGGCACAGGCGGAGAACTTCAAGAAACTGCTGCTCACCATGAGCGACGACATACGCGTAATCCTTATTAAGATATGCGACCGACTGCATAACATGCGCACATTGGCAAGCCAACCTGCCAACAAGAAATACAAGATTGCCGGCGAAACGCTGTATATCTATGCTCCGCTTGCCAACCGACTCGGACTCAACAAGATAAAGACCGAATTGGAGGACCTCAGCTTCAAGTATGAGCATCCCGACGAATATGCCTCTATCGAGAACAAACTCAAATCCACACAGGAGACGCGCCACGAACTCTTCGACCAGTTTACCCAACCCATAGAGGAGGCTCTCAACAAGATGGGCATCAAATACACCATCAAGGAGAGAATAAAGAGTCCCTACTCTATCTGGAACAAGATGCAGAACAAGCACGTCTCGTTTGAGGAAATATATGACATCCTCGCCGTGCGCATCATCTTCTCACCCAAGCAGCGAGAGGACGAAATCAACGAATGCTTCAATATCTATGTGGCTATCAGCCAGATATACAAATCACATCCCGACCGACTGCGCGACTGGCTCAACCATCCCAAGGCTAACGGCTATCAGGCTCTACACGTCACTCTCATGTCGAGACAGGGACGATGGATTGAGGTGCAGATACGCTCCGACCGCATGGACGAAATTGCCGAACAGGGATTTGCCGCCCACTGGAAATACAAGGATGGAGGCGACATAGAGTTTACGGAGGACGAGGGCGAACTCAACGAGTGGCTACACACTATCAAGGAGATACTCGACGACCCGCAACCAGATGCTATGGACTTCCTCGATGCCATCAAGCTCAACCTCTTTGCGTCGGAGATATTCGTCTTCACTCCCAAGGGCGAAATCAAGACCATGCCGGCTGGATGCACAGCTCTCGACTTTGCCTTCTCCATCCACACATTCCTCGGAAGCCATTGTATCGGTGCGAAGGTGAATCACAAGTTAGTGCCATTGAGCCATAAACTGCAGAGTGGCGACCAGGTGGAGATTCTCACCTCCAAGTCGCAACACGTGCAGGCATCCTGGATAAACTTCGTAAGCACAGCCAAGGCGAAGGCCAAGATTCAGGCTATAATGAGACGCAACGGCAGAGACAAGCAACGCGACGGCGAGGAGGCATTCAAGTCATTCCTCTCGGCTCATGGCGTTGACTACACTGCAGAGATAGCCGACCAGATTGCCTCATTCCACGACAAGCACAGGCGCGAGGATTTCTTCCAGGCAGTGGGCGACAAGTCGATATTGCTCTCAGAAAAGGACATCGACGAGATTCACGGAGGCAACAAGAAGGATGGCAACTCCAAGGGATGGAGAAAGTTTGTGCCTTTCCTCGGCAACAAGAAGAAGAATGTTGCAGCGGAGGCAGAGGCTGCACATAAAGAACTGTTCACTGTGCCAGAGAAGTTCAACCGCAAGAAACCAATCTACATCACCGACGAGAATATCAATCAGTATAAGTTTATGCATTGCTGCCACCCCATCCCGGGCGACGACATCCTGGGATTTATCGACAGCAAGAAACAGATAGAGATTCACAAGCGCAACTGTCCGGTGGCTGCCAAACTGAAGACCAGTTACGGCAATCGCATCCTCGATGCCAAATGGACGATGGGGCGCACCCTCTTCTTCGATGCCACCATTGAGATGACGGGCATCGACCATATCGGATTGCTCAACGAGGTGACTCAGGTTCTATCGCGCGAGATGAACGTGAATATTCATCGTGTGTTCATCAACTGTGATGACGACATCTTCAGCGGCAAGTTTGAACTGCGTGTCCACGACCGAGAGGACATAAAGAATATCGTTGACAACCTGAAGAAAATCGAGGGAATACAGGAGGTGAACCAGGTGTTGTAAATGAAGAGTGAAGAATGAAGAATTAAAAATTAAAAATTAATAATTAATAATTAATAATTAAGAATAATATGCGAAACAAACTACTTATCTTGGCGGCTATGATGGCCGTTAGTGTGTCGGCTGCCAACAAATACGACAATCCCGACACATTGTTCGTGGCCCGCGACGGCACGGCGGAGTTCCGTAACGTTGACGATGCCATAGAGGTATGCCGTGCCTTTATGGACTACCACAAGGTTATATATATTAAAAAAGGTATATATAAGGAGAAACTCATTATCCCCTCATGGCTCACCAACATCGAACTGTGTGGTGAGGATGCAGAAAACACTATCATCACCTACGATGACCATGCCAACATCCCTACTGCCGACAGGCCGAAGGGCATGGGCACATTCCGAACATACACACTGAAGATTGAAGGCTCGGACATCACGCTGAAGAACATCACCATCGAGAACAACTCGGCACGATTAGGACAAGCAGTGGCACTGCATACCGAAGGCGACCGACTGACATTCATCGGATGCCGATTCCTCGGTCATCAGGATACAGTATATACTGGTGTGGGAGGCTCGCGCCAACTGTTCCGCAACTGCTATATCGAGGGAACTACCGACTTCATCTTCGGTCCCGGTACGGCATGGTTCGAGAACTGTGAGATACGCAGCAAGGCCAATTCATATATCACAGCTGCCTCAACACCCAAGAACCAGGCATACGGATATGTGTTCAACAACTGCCGCCTGACTGCCGACCCGAGTATCAACAAGGTGTATCTTGGTCGCCCGTGGCGTGACTATGGTTACACGCTCTTCATGAACTGCGAACTCGGAGCTCATATCCGCCCCGAGGGATGGCACCACTGGCAGAAGGAGCGCGAGCAAACCGCCCGCTATCTCGAATACAACAACAGCGGAGCTGGAGCCGACACCAAGGCAAGAGTGCCATGGTCAAAACAACTGACCAAGAAGGAGGCGCAGAAAATCACTATTGAGAATGTCATAGGAGATTTTTAATTTAATAACAAACTACTAAAAATGAGAAAAACTATTAATCTACTCTTTGCGGCAGCATTAACCTGCTCGCCGTTGATGTCGTTGGCTCAGCAGTCAGCGACATGGAATCCAAACCTCCCGGGAGGTAAGTATCGTAACCCGGTTATTAATGCCGACTATTCCGACCCCGACGTGTGTCGTGCCGGTGAAGACTATTATATGACTTCGTCGAGCTTCGCCTGCTTCCCCGGACTGCAGATCCTGCACAGCACCGACCTCGTCAACTGGAAAATCATCGGAGCTGCACTCCAAGACGACTATCCAGTGTTGCCCGAATACCGCGGCACCGACCTCGACTGGCGCAAGCGTATTCAGCATGGCAACTACGTGTGGGCACCTGCCATCCGCTATCATGACGGTTGGTTCTATATCTATTGGGGCGACCCCGACCAAGGCTTGTTTATGACCAAGACTCAAGACCC
>CALZYS010000147.1 GCA_945830345.1 uncultured Prevotella sp. | reverse complement strand
CTGTGATGAAATTCTGTCAGGCACGCCTCTCCCCTCCCTTGATAGGACAGATTGTTGCCGAGGCATCTCTCGACACTCCCGAGGAATATCTGCGCGATGTATATGACGAATATGTGGAGCGACGCAAGTGCCTCATCGACGGACTCAACCGTATTCCAGGTGTCTATTCCCCCATTCCCATGGGAGCGTTCTATACCGTGGCAAAACTGCCCGTTGACGACAGTGAGAAGTTCTGCCGTTGGTGCCTGTCGGAATTCGAATACGAGGGCGAGACTGTGATGATGGCTCCCGCCTCGGGATTCTACACCACGCCCGGAGCCGGCTACAACCAGGTGCGTATAGCCTACGTGCTCAAGAAGGAAGACCTCTCTCGCGCGCTCGTCGTATTGCAGAAGGCTCTTGAGGCATACCCAGGAAGGACCGACGAATAATGAATCTCTCGTTTTTCATAGCAAATCGTATTTACAGTGACAAGGGCGACAAGCGCAAGGTGAGCCGCCCTGCCATACATATAGCCACAGCAGGAGTGGCTATCGGTCTTGCCGTGATGATTCTCACCGTGTCGGTGGTACTTGGATTCAAGCACACCATACGCGACAAGGTCATCGGTTTCGGCAGCCATATCCAAGTGGCCAACTTCCTCACCATGCAAAGCTCCGACCCCTACCCCATCTGCATCGACGACAGTGTCATGCGCGTGATCAGGGGAATTGAGGGCGTTGACCATGTCGAGCGATTCGCCCTCACACAGGGCATCCTCAAGACCGACCAGGACTTCCTTGGCATTTCATTCAAGGGCATCGGGCCCGAATACGACCTATCGTTCATCAAGTCAAACCTAAAGAGCGGATCACTGCCCTCATTCAGCGACTCAGCCAATAAGGGCAACCTGCTTCTTTCGTCAGCCACAGCCGACAAGATGCACATCAAGGTCGGCGACAAGGTGTATGCCTATTTTATTTCCGACACCGGGGTGAAGATGAGGAGATTTACTGTCTCGGGCATCTTCCAGACAAATATGAGCCAGTTTGACAACTCCCTATGCTTCACGGATTTATACACTACCCGCAAACTAAACAATTGGGACGGGGATTTATGCACCGGAGCCGAATTGCGCGTAGCCGACCTGCAGCATATCAACCTTGTTGCATCACGCATTGCCGATAAGGTCAACCGCACGTCCGACCACGAGGGCAACATATTCACATCACAGACCATCTACGAGAGCTATCCGCAGATATTCTCATGGCTCTCGTTGCTCGATGTCAACGTGTGGATTATCCTCGCCCTCATGATATGCGTGGCGGGATTCACTATGATTTCTGGCTTGCTCATCATCATCCTTGAGCGCACACAGATGATTGGAGTGCTCAAGGCTCTCGGCATGAAGGGGGCATCCGTGCGCCACACCTTCCTGTGGTTTGCCGTCTTCATCATCGGCAAGGGCATGCTCATCGGAGATGTCATCGCAGCCGTCGTCATCGCGCTTCAAAGGCAAACCGGCTTTATCTCACTCGACCCCACTACCTATTACGTCAGCGAGGCTCCCACAGAGATCAACCTGCCCGCATTCATGCTCATCAATGCCGCCACACTGCTCATCAGCGTCATCGTACTGGTAGGTCCCAGTTTCCTTATTTCCCACATCCATCCTGCCAAATCAATGCGCTACGAATAGAAAAAATGGTCTAAAACACTGAAATTATAACTTTTTTTGCCTATAACATAAAAAAATGCACAAAAAGTTTGCGAATGTGCAGAAAAAGATATATCTTTGCACAAAAATTATATAATTGTGCAATGAAAACATTCAGCAGCTTCAATAAATACATTGAAAAAAGCATTATCGATAACTGGAACCAAGATGCCCTGACCGACTACAAGGGCATCACATTACAGTATCACGACGTGGCGCGCAAGATAGAGAAGCTCCACATCCTCTTCGAACATTCCGGAGTGAAACCAGGCGACAAGATTGGACTCTGCGGTCGCAATTCAGCCCATTGGGCAGTGGCATTCTTTGCCACCCTCACCTATGGTGCCGTTGCTGTGCCTATACAGAATGAGTTCAAGCCAGAACAGATATACAACATCGTCAATCACAGCGAGTCGAAACTCCTGTTTGTGGGCGATTATGTGGCAAAGGAGATTAATCCCGCCGAGATGCCCACGCTTGAGGGTATCGTCAACCTGCCCGACTACTCACTTATGCTGTCGCGCTCGGAGAAACTCACCTACGCACGCGAACATCTTAATGAAATATTCGGTCGAAGATTTCCGCGCGCCTTCCGCTCAGAGGACATCAACTATCATGCCGACGAGGCTGAGGAGTTGGCTATCATCAACTACACCAGTGGCACAACGGGATTCTCCAAGGGAGTGATGCTACCCTATCGCGCCATTTGGGGCAACCTCGACTTCTGTCTGGATGCTATCGGCACACGTATCAAGCAAGGCTCGTCGGTGCTGAGCATCCTGCCCATGGCCCACATGTACGGCATGGCGGTAGAGTTCATCTTCCCCTTCGTACATGGATGCCACCTATTTTTCCTCACCCGTCTGCCGTCGCCAGCCGTCATTGCACAGGCATTTGCCGACATCCATCCTGCCATTGTCATCTCCGTACCGCTTGTGGTGGAGAAAATCATCCGCAAGATGGTATTCCCCAAGATACAAAACAACAAGGTGCGACTACTGTGGAACATGCCCGTAATTAATAAAAAGGTAAAGGAGCGCATCTGCCAGATGGTTATGCAAGCCTTCGGCGGCAATGCCTATGAGGTTGTTACTGGCGGTGCAGCCCTCAATCAGGAGATTGAGGCATTCCTCAAGAGCATCGACTTCCCCCTCACTTCGGGCTATGGCGCCACCGAGTGCGCCCCACTCATCACGTTCAGCGACTACCACGACTTCCAACCTGGCTCGTGCGGCACTCCCGTCAGTCACATGGAGGTGAAGATACTAAGTGCCGACCCCGAGAATATCCCCGGCGAGATTGTGGCACGAGGCACCAACGTCATGCTTGGCTACTACAAGAACGAGGAAGCCACCCGCGAGGCACTCGACACCGAGGGATGGTATCATACCGGCGACCTCGCCACCATGTCGGCCGACGGTCACGTCTTCATACGCGGACGCATAAAGAATATGCTGCTCGGAGCCAACGGACAGAATGTCTATCCTGAGGAGATTGAGGACAAGCTCAACTCGATGGCTTTGGTAAGCGAGAGCCTTATAGTGCAGCGTGGCGACAAACTCGTGGGGCTTGTCTTCCCCGACTTCGACGAGGCACAGTCGATGGGATTCAACGAGAGTGACATCGAGAGCGTGATGGAGCAAAACCGCAAGGAACTCAACGAGCAACTCCCGCCCTTCTGCCATCTATCGGCAATACAGCTGCAGCGTGAGGAATTCCAGAAGACACCAAAGAAGAGCATCAAGCGATATTTGTATAAATAACTCGACTATTACAAGTAGTAAAAAGGAGATAGAAGGAGATAGATGACATATGTTTTAAGCATAGATTTTGCTATTGTCCTTTATCTCCCTGAGCGACTATAGGGAACGATAACTTCTTATACTCCTTTTAACTACAAAGTTGGGCATGTGCGAAACTTAAATAAATAATATATTCTATTATGACTTCATTCAACGAGATAATTGAAAAAAGCATTATAGACAATTGGGATCTCGATGCCCTGACTGATTATAAAGGCATCACCTTGCAATACCACGACGTGGCACGCAAGATAGAGAAACTGCATATCATGTTCGAGAATTCGGGAGTAGAGCGTGGCGACAAGATTGCACTCTGCGGTCGCAACTCCGCCCATTGGGCAGTGGCTTTCCTTGCCACCCTCACCTATGGTGCCGTGGCAGTGCCCATACTGCATGAGTTCACCCCCGAACAGATACATAACATCGTCAACCACAGTGAGGCGAAGATTCTCTTCGTGGGCGACATCGTGGGCACACAGGTGGATGCCACCAAGATGCCGTCGCTCGAAGGTATAATCAATATCCCCGACTACTCTCTCGCCCTCTCGCGCACCGACAAGCTCACCTACGCCCGCGAGCATCTCAACGAGCTCTACGGGCGCAAGTTCCCCAAGTATTTCCGCCGCGAGCATGTGCACTACTATCATGAGCAACGCCCCGACGAACTGGCACTCATCAACTACACCAGCGGCACCACAGGCTTCTCCAAGGGTGTCATGATTCCCTATCGCGCCATGTGGGGCAACTACGACTTTGCCGTCCATGTGCTCGGCAAGGCTCTCCACCGTGGCGACAAGGTGATAAGCATTCTGCCCATGGCGCACATGTATGGAATGGCATTCGAGTTTGTCTTCGAGTTTCTCTATGGTTGCCATATCTACTATCTCACACGCATCCCCTCGCCTGCCATCATAGCACAGGCATTCTCAGATGTGCGTCCACAGATTATCATTGCCGTACCGCTTGTCATCGAGAAGATCATACGCAAAAAAGTGTTCCCAAAGCTTCAGACTGGCACAGTGCGCCTGTTGCGCAATCTGCCAATTATCAACAAGAAGGTGGAGGAAAAGATCTGCGAACAGGTGAAGCAGGCCTTCGGCGGACGTTTCTACGAGATAATCATCGGCGGAGCGGCATTCAATCAAGAGGTCGAGCAGTTCCTCCACCGCATCAACTTCCCCTACACCGTGGGCTATGGCGCCACCGAGTGCGCCCCCATCATCTGCTATTCCGACTACCAGTCGTTTGTGC
>CALZYS010000146.1 GCA_945830345.1 uncultured Prevotella sp. | reverse complement strand
TGAGAGCCATAACGCTCCATTTGAGTGAAATTTACCTTTCTTGGTATAATCATATGTAACATGCAAATTTAAAAGCATCAATTTTTCGTAAAGTATATGTATCACCTATATTTCTTGATATACATCAATTCACTCTTCTCGCTTTACACCTCCTTTTTCTTTTCAAAGATTGTTTTTCGATTTTCCATTCTATAACTGTTTCCATCAAGTTTGATGACTTCGCAGTGGTAAAGGAGTCTGTCCAGCAATGCTGTGGTCAACACCTCGTCATTCATATCCTTAGCCCACTCTGTGGGAGATTTGTTTGTTGTGATGATGACAGACGTCTTTTCGTGAAGAGTGTTGATCAGGTTGAAGAACGCCGTAGCTTCCTCTCTGGACACGGGCAGCAACATGATGTCGTCTATGGCAAGCAAGTCTGCATTGAGTATCTTGCGATAGGTTGTCATTGCTGATGGGGAGAGCTCCTTCATTTTGAGGCATGTGACGATATTCTCCATGGTCATAAGATATGCCTTGTGCCCATTCCTGACGGCTTCATATACCAATCCTGCGGCAATGAAGGTCTTGCCTGTGCCTGAAGGTCCCATGAGGATGATGTTGTAAGTCTGTTCTATCCAGGACAGGCTGCGCAGCTCTTTCATCTGTGACTTGGTTATTCCACAGGAGTAATTGAAGTCAAATTGCTCCAGGTCATGCCTGGCCGGGAGGCAGGCGGCTGAGAGCCGTCTCTCAAAGTCTCTCTTCTCACGCCCTTCAAGTTCCATGGTGAGTATTCCTTTGAGGAACTCTGAATAGGAGGGCTTCTCCTGCTGGGCTTCCATCAATATGCGTCCTACGCTCTTCGAGAGATTGTACAGACGCAAGGCCTTTGAGGCCGTCGATAAAGTTTCTATATTGTTCATCAGTAAAAAGCTTTATATTGTTCGATACTTCTCTTTGCAGGTTGTTCCATGGCCGCGTCAGGGAGCCTGCATTCTCCCACTATGGCTTGTTTGGCCTTACGGGTGTTTTGACTTTTGTACAGGGTCGTTGCAACCTCCACTACGGTGTTGGCGTTGAACGCGTTGCAATCCAGGCATTTGGCTATGGCCTTGGCCAGGATGTCCCCCGGGAAGCTTTTCAGGTGGCGCAGCAGGAGGTCCAGGTTGTCCTTGTAGTACCTCGGCTTGCTGTCGTGAAGTTTGCGGAGCCACTCCTTGGTGACACCGCCGTCTTGCGTGTGGGCGATGAGCTTGCCCTCCTTTTCTTCCGACGGGACGGTAGGCTGGCGGCGATGTGTGTTGTTCAATATAAGCTTGCCCTTGGAGATGCAGAGCTTGTGGTCGGCAATAAGCTTTCCCGTTTCTGCACTGTATATGAGCAGAGAGCCGTCAACCTCTTCCAGCCAGACCGTTGTATGTTCACCCGTATAGGTGCCTGTCGGAACCGAATAATAGTTTTGCGAGTGATAGACGGTGTTGTCCTTGCGCACATGTATCTGGCGCTGGTGGGACTCTGGCTCACGGGGAGTGCCGTGGTATGGCATGAGATGCTTACGCTCTTCATCGAACACCTCAGAGGGAACCTGCCTGGTCGTGTTGTGGACAAGGCCGTTGCCTGTTCGTTCCAGCCAGGAAAGGACTTCCTCTTGCAGAGTCGCAATGTTGACGAAGGTACGGTCCTTGAGGAAATTGTATTTCACGTACTTCACGACATTCTCCACCTTGCCCTTTGTCTCGGGGTCTTCCTTGCGGCAGAACAAGGGGGTGAAGTGTTCTGTGGCGACAAATGTCGTGAAATCCTTCGTCAGTATAGGAGTGCCAAGGTTCTCCTTGTGAATCAGCACCTTGTCCTGATCGTATATGATGGTGCGGGGCTTGCCGCCAAAGAATTGGAAGGCCAGCTCATGCGCGTATATCGTCTTGGCAGTGTTGAAGGGAGACTGGCTGAAGTATATGTACTTTTGACGGGAACGGCACATGACCATGGCGAAGAAGTACACCTTCACATTCCTGCCGGAGGAGTCTTTCATCCAACGCTCGCCAAAATCAACCTGGGCGTACTCGCCATAGGCTGTTTCCTCCTGCATTTCATAGGAGCGATGATGCCCTGTATGCTTGGGTATGTCGAACTTTTGGCGAATGTGCAGTATATAGTTGAACACGGTCTTGGCACTGACACAGGGAAAGTCAGGGTAATGTTCGCGAAGCCAGTCGTAAACCTGGGCCGAGGACAGGTCAGGATGATCTTGCAAACTCTTACGAACAAACGTTTCATAAGCGTCAAGCTTGTGCTCGTAATGACGTTTGTAACTGTTCGAATGGAGGAATTCTTCCTCATTCATGCGCAAATAACGGCGAACACGGCCACGATCTATGTCTAATTTGCGAGAAATTTGACTTTTATTGAGGCCTTTTGAAAATAAATTTGTAACTTTGTACCACATTATGAGTTTCTCGTTTATGAGAGGGGCTTTTTTTATAGCGTTCATATCAATGTTGTTTAGCATCTACAAAGATATGAACGCTTTTGTAAAACACCTCCAATTTTTACTTTTTTTATTTATTCAAAGGTGATATAAGTACTTTTTGTTGTACTGGTGCATCAACTTTACCATTTTTTGGCGCTGCAAAGTTACATATTACATAATCCACCAGAAAGATTTGCTAACCCGATTACGGTGCTACTCTATCTTTCCAATGGATTATGTTTGCAAAGGTATAAATAATCTCCCGAACTGCCAAACAATTCGGGAGATTTTTGCGATTATGAGCAAAAAATGTATTTACTAATCTATGATAGTAATGGCTCACAAACAACACTACATTCCTCTGGAGTTGCCTCACATAATCCTGCATCCACAAAAAGCCCCTCATATCCAAGGTCTTCATCCAAGCTTGGCCAGTGTATGCCTGTGTAACCAAGAACAAAATCATTACGTTGGTCTTTTGTGGCGCTTTCCAAACGCTTCCATTTCGAAAATGGTGTACACACTCTTTGCCCATCTTTGGTTTCAACCCAAAGACAGGTTTCATCAGTCCATGCTCTAACAACATAAAATCTTCTCATTAGAAAAAAAACAAGTACTATAGGTTCAACATTATATCTTGCTTCATTCCCATCTTTTATAACATGTATATGGATGGGAGTGTGGTCATTTGAATAGAACATATTTCATTATTCTCCTTTCCCCTTCTTGCCAAGCATCTTGATACTGTCAAGATATGCTTGTTCCACTGGCGAGAGGGTCTTCACCTGGTATTTACGATATTCAGCAAGTGCTTTCTCCATCGCCTCTTCATGACTGACAGTGCCGTTGAGTTGCCCACTGTCTGAAGCGCGTACCTTGAATTGATTTGACACGATAACCTACGGAAATGATAACATCGAGATTGTAATACTTCACCTCCTTCGACTGTGTTTTCCCTTCTATTGCGCCATGTTGAGTGGTTGTTCGGAATTTCCGAACAACCACTTGCTCGTCCAATTCTCCTTCTTTGAAAATATTGGAAATATGTTCACTGATTGTTGATTTGCTCTTATTAAACAAAGAGACTATTTGGTCTTGATTCAGCCAGACTGTATTGCTTTCAAGCCGCACATCGAGCCTTATACCCTCGTCCGACTGGTAGATGACCATTTCGCCAAAATCACCATCGGGAGCGTCTTCCCACTTATAGCCACAATCAAGGCATAGATGGAAAAAGCCCTCAGATTGAACATTCTGTGACTTACATTCTGGACATACCAAAGGAACTACATTATTATTCATAGAACTATTATTAATAAATATCTCAGCTGTTATATTTGTGGCAAAGGTATATAAAAAATCCCGAACTGCCAAACAATTCGGGAGATTTTTGCGATTATATTTATATTAACTGCCTAATCACCTTGCAGGGATTGCCAGCCGCCAAGCAGTCGGAGGGAATGTCGTGGGTGACGACACTGCCTGCTCCAATCACGGTGCGGTCGCCGATGGTGACTCCGGGGCAGACGGTAACATTGCCACCAAGCCAACAGTCGTCGCCTATCTTGATAGGGAAAGCCGACTCAACGGTCTTGCGACGTTGGAGATAGTCGAGGGGATGCTGGGGAGTATAGAGCGAGCAGTTGGGACCGATGAGCGTATGGGCTCCGATAGTGATGTCGCCAGCGTCGAGAAACGTACCATTATAATTTACAAATACGCCCTCGCCAAGATGCAGCCCGTTGCCATGGTCGCAATGAAAGGGAGGAAGGATTGTGACCGACTTGGGCACATTTGGGATCATCTCCTCGAGCACGGAGCGATAGTCGTCGTGGTCGATGCCCGACTTGTTGAATTTCTCGCATGCCAAGCGTGAGCGCGTCAGACTGCGGTCAATCACGGGGTCGGTCCAGTCATACATCTCTCCGCTTCTCATCTTGTTCCATTCGGTCATGTCGTCTGTTTCCTCGGGTATATCCTCAACAATGGAGTCCATCAACTTGCGGGCAAGTGGATGCCCCATCTCGGCTGCCCTGCCAAGCATTGCCTTCGCCTTGGCGATGTCTTTCTCGACACAGTCGCCATTGAGGAATCTGCGTCCCACCGAGAACAGGGTCTCGGCATCATATTCAGTATAATTCATATATCTATCTAATTTTTCATGCAAAAGTACGAATTATTTTCCATTCCTCCAAGTATTTTGATGATTATTCTAAAATAAATGCAAGTGCTGGCAGAGCTTGCCTCCAAGAGAGAAGCGTAACCGTAACCCGTAACTGACATTGAAATTCACTTTCTGAATTCCAATTCTTTA
>CALZYS010000145.1 GCA_945830345.1 uncultured Prevotella sp. | reverse complement strand
AGGATGTTCTCCTTGATTTCGGGTACATCATTGGAGAGTTCAATACTCCCGCCGCCATATACCATACCTTCTGCGTCAATAAGCTTCACTTTATAGGTGCCGAGAGGGAGATTGGGAACTTCATATTCCACATAGCTCTCCTCTCCTTTGTCAACAAATGTAACAGGCACCTCGGTTTCACCAAATACAATCTTTGTTACCTTATCCATGTTGCTTCCATGTAACTTTGCCTTTGAACCCGGACGCACCTGAAGGTCGTAGATGTCCTTTCCAGGAACGGGGTCGCCTGCACAAGGTCGTACCACCACGCGTCCTGTTCTTGAAGTGCTCTTTCCCTTTGTCGTAGTTGCCACCACTTTCAACATATAGTTTCCGGCAATAAGCGGAATGTCGATATTAAGTCCTTCTGCTACCTCCACATCGTCGATATACCACTTTACTGTAGTGAATTCAGACGGAGTCACTATTACGGAGGCTTCCAGATTGACATCACGAGTGATGTTCTTAAACTCTCCCGGCTCGCCATTTGTCCAGTCGGGGAAATAAGGGTCGAGGATTCGGGGTTCATCGTCCTCGTTGGCTGTGATGAACGGTGCGTCGTCAGAGCTACAGCTTGTAAGTGCGATATTACCTGTCATAAGCAGAATAAGTATCGCGAGATAATATATTTTTTTCATAATTATTCAATCTTTAATCTTCAATATTCAACCTTCAATATTCAACCTTCAACTTATTGAAAGTTTTGTTCAGCAACATCCCACCACATTCGTTTGTGCCAGTCGTCAGTGCCACCAAGGCGCTCGATAGCCTCCTTGTAGTTGACACTGTTGTACTTAGCCTCGAGATTAGGATACTTGAGGCGTACGGGAGTTTTGAATCCATCTACACAGGTATATGTGAAATTGCCAAACTTGGCTCTATCCTGAAGTACCGGATAATCAGATCGACGCAGGTTTGCCCATGCTTCGGCAGGGTTGGTCAGATGAAGGATGTAAGCCTCCTTGTTGATCTGTTCTTTGGGATTGTCGCCAAGAGGATTGGCAGCGATGTAGTCGTTGATATCCGTCTCAGAAATCTTGCCAACGATGTCATAGCAGTCGTTGAGCAATTGCATGGCAGCCCTGATGCCTGCCTCATAATGACTCTCTGCATCACCCTGCACTGCCCATCCTTTGGTAGCAGCCTCGGCGAGCAGGAATTCAACCTCGGCAGAAGTGATGAGAATACCGGGACAGTTGGGCTGTTCGAATGCCAAGGCAAGGAAGGGACGTGTCATACGGGCAGGATAGTTGCTCTGGTCGTAACCCTTGTCAGGATAGTTGTTCACAAGCTGTTGGAGAGTAGGAATCTCTGATGTTGCAGGAACAGTAGGCCACTGGTCCCACCATGCAGCTCCCGGGTCATTAGCTTGCACACCAGTACCTCCGGCGTTTTCCCAAGCAATCATGTCGTCGGTTACATCAAAACATCCTTCGGGCTTGGTCTCGCTGCGTGTGGTATTGATATAGTTGCGACATATCTTAAGAAGGCGAGGGTCGTTGTTGTCCTTTAGCATATTATATAATGTAGAGCATACGAATGTAGGAGATGTAGGATCCTGGCCATAGAGAATCGCACTAAGTGCATTGGCTCGGAAGTCAAGGTCGCGCGAACCATCATACAATGTAAATGGAGCATCCAGATACTTCACGTATGCATTCTCACTAGAATTGCCGATATATCCAGATTCAGATGCCAAGACACCCTCAAATTCCTGCTGTGCCAGTGCGGGGTTGACATCTGATATGCGCATAGCAAAGCGCAATATCAGCGAATTTGCATATTTCTTCCACAAATCGGTGTCGCCGTTCAGACTTGTCACGTCGCCGCTGATGCGGTCGGAGCCAGTGCCGAGTTGTGACACACAGTCCTTCAGTTCGGCGAAGAACCAGTTGTAGATATCCTCCTGTTTGTCATACTTGGGATTTGAGATACCCTCGATGAAACCAAGTCCAGCCTCTGAGCAAGGTATATCTCCGTAAGTGTCGGTAAGTATTGACATGAGATACACTCGATGTATGCGCAGGGCGGCATTCGTGTTAGGCATATCCTTGGAGTTGTGGATAGCATCAACCAAGTTCTTTATGCCAACAGAGTAGTACTGGTCCCAGATAAGGCGCATCTGGTCATTGTCGGGGTTGACTGCCCCAGCATAGAAAGATACGTTCCAACCTCCGGCGAAGTATTGTGTGAATCCGGTGATATAACTGCGGTATGTGTCCATCAGTCCGAAGTCGCCGTAAGTCTGCAACAATGCCGTCGTCAACTGTGCATTAGGGTTGATAGTCGGCGATTTTGTGTCATCAGTGTTAACACTCTCCATGTGGTTGTCACTACATGAAGTGAATGTGCCGCCCAATGTGAGGGCAGAAAGCAACATTATATATAGTTTCTTTTTCATTGTCTGCTGAGATGTTAGAATTTCATATTAACATTAAGACCATAACTGCGGCGCGATGGGAGTGAACCATATTCGAGGCCCATGCCCGATGTGTTGTAGCCTGAATCGGGGTCGATGTTGGGAATATTCTTCCACACGATAAATGGGTTGCGTGCAACGAATGACACGTTGAGTCCTTTCACATATTTGCCCAACCACTTCTCGGGGAATGTATAACCGAATGTTATTTCACGGCACTTCACGTATGAATTGTCATAAACGAACATACTTGGTGCATTGCGTGATACACTCTCCCAATATGTCTGTGGGTCGATGGGTATGTCGTTAGGACGGAATGTGCCGTCGGCATTCTCTATGACACCTGGTGCGAGGAATCCCTTGCAGTTGCCCATGGCGCGCCATTCATCAATGGTCTTACCGGCAGCCATGCGCATCTCTTCTGAGCTGTACCATTCTGCACGGCCTTCGAGTGTCTCGGGGGCTTTTCCTGTCTGGAATGCCGAGCGCATTGACATTGAGAAGATGTCAGCACCCACCTTGACGTCGAATGCTGCAGAAAGACGGAAGTTCTTATATGATAATGTGTGATAGAATCCACCTGTCCAGTCCCATGTGGCATTACCTATGGTGCGAGGTGTCTCGTCATAGATAGGCATACCAGTCTCACCATTGATCAATATGTCACCATTGGCATTGCGCTTGAAGTCGGGAGCGACGATGGAACCGAAGTTTTTGCCCACCTCGGCGCCTACTGACACGTTGCACCACATTGCCTTTTCAATCTCAAAATAGTCCATTCCATCGGTCAACGACTTAACCTTGTTGCTGTTCTTTGAGAAGTTGATACCGAAGTCCCAGGCGAAGTCCTTTATCTGAAGGGCACGGCCATTCAGGGCTATTTCTATACCTTTGTTCTGGATTTCTCCTGCATTGATAAGGCGATAGTTGTAGCCAGAGGTTGACGACGATGCAAGACCGATAATCTGGTTCTTTGATGACTGGTTGTAGTATGTCACGTCAAGACTCAGACGGTTGTGGAAGAACTTCATCTCCAGACCCAATTCGTAGGATGTTGTCATTGTAGGCTTCAGATCCTTGTTCGGTTGGGTGTTGTTGTTTATCATACCGATGGTGAAACCGGAGTATGAATATTTGCCAGTCGAGTAGTTGAGGGCAAGCTGATAAGGGTCGGTGTCGCTACCTACCTTTGCCCATGAAGCACGGAACTTACCATAGTTGATGATGTTCTTGTTCTTCAGATACTCCGAGAATACCCAACTTGCCGATACCGACGGATAGATGTAGGTGTTGTTGGATGTGGGCAGGGTTGATGACTTGTCGCCACGCACCGTTCCTTCCAGGTAATATGTGTGGTCGTAACCAATGCTGGCACTACCGTAGATAGAATTAATCTGCTTCTTATATGTATTTTGCTGAACACTCTGCTCCTGATAATTCATAATGGCAATCACACCAGGCATCTGCTCGCCAAGACCTGTGAAGATAGTGGTCTTGTTATCTACTCTGAAGATATTGCCGCCGAGTGTGGCATTCACGTCGAAACTACCAAACTGGTTGTTGTAAAGTGCGAGGATCTCGGCATTGAGAGTGCGGTTCTTGAATACGCTTTCCTGTAGCTGACCGGCAGATTTTCCAGGTGTTGTACGTGCAATATAGTCTTGGAAATTCATGTCGTTTATGTCAGTACCGATAGTTCCTTGTATTTTCAGGTTTTTATCAATATTATAGATAGCCTTGGCAGTGAAGCGGAAGACATCCTTATCCGACTTGTTTTGGTTCTTGTACAAATCCCAGTATGGGTTGCGGTTGTATTGGTCGAGACCATTCCAGTTGGCATACTCGCCATTTATCGTTTCGTAGTTCTTCAACCATATCTGATTATATGTATTGGCAAGGGTCATAAGGTTCTTGCCCACATTGCTCTGTGAGTCGCCAAGAGCCGGACGGTTCTTCACGTTCTCGCGTGTGTAGTTGGCTGTGAAGTCGAAATCCACCTTCCCGAGCGATGTGTTTACTCTCAGGTTGAAGTTGTCGCGGTTCATGTTCGTATTTGGCAGAATGTCTTTGTTGCGCATGTCAGTGACAGAGAAGCGCATACCAGTCTTTCCGCTGTTTGCCGAGATGATAGCAGTGTTCTGTGTGGTGAAACCTGTACGGAAGAAGTCGGAGGCATTGTTTGGATATATCATAAACTGACGCTCTTCACCGTCGAAATAGTTCATGGTGAAGTAGTCGGCCTTTGGTCCCCAACTCATATTGGTGCCTGTGGTGGCAGTGGGAGAGTACTTACCATTATTACCCATACCATACACTTGCTGTATGTTATCCCATTTTGCAAGCTG
>CALZYS010000144.1 GCA_945830345.1 uncultured Prevotella sp. | reverse complement strand
CCTTGTGCCACGAGCGACAACACCTCAATCTCGCGGTCGGAGAGGGGATTGGTCTGTTGACGTTGAACGGGAGGCAGATTGCGGCCGTTGGCATGGGCATGCTGCTCAAGGGCGAGCAATGATTTCACAAGCTGCTTCTCGGGAACGTTGACACACAAGGAATGGAAATCGCTTAGGGTGGTGGCATTGTCAAGACCGAGGGTGAGAACAATGGTTTTGTTGCGTCTTTCGAGGAAGAAAGTACGATGCTCCAACACGATATTCATCGCAACGAAATAGTGGAAATACTGTTCGGGATTATTTGCCTGAAGTTCGGCAAACGAGCCATAGATGTCCACCTGCATGATGGGCATGATATCCTGCAATATCGTCTGAAGACCAATGGTTGCAAGGGTGTTTGGATCGATGATGGCTATTCTTGGGGACACGATTATAAATTAGGAATGAGGAATTAGAAATGAGGAATTAAAAATTGGCCGCGTACGGGTATCCATTCCTAATTCCTCATTCCTAATTCCTAATTAATTACGACAGGAATCCCAACAAAGCTCCGGCAGCTACTGCCGAACCGATTACACCGGCAACGTTCGGACCCATGGCATGCATGAGTAGGAAGTTGTGGCGGTCGTATTCCAATCCGAGGTTATTACTGATACGCGCACTCATAGGAACGGCTGATACACCTGCATTACCGATGAGCGGATTGAGCTTCTTGTCCTTCGGCAGGAAGAGGTTCATCAACTTGACAAAGCATACACCGCTGGCAGTGGCAACCATGAAGGCGCAGGCACCAACAACGAAGATGAACAGAGTGTTCAAGGTGAGGAACTCGCTGGCCTGAGTAGAGCAACCCACGGTGAGACCGAGCAACATCACGATGATGTCGTTGAGGGCCGAACCGGCAGTCTTGGCGAGACGTGTAGTCTTACCTGACTCTTTAAGCAGGTTGCCGAAGAAGAGCATACCAAGCAGAGGCAGACCCGAAGGCACGATGAACGTGGTGAGCAGCAATCCGATGATGGGGAAGAGGATGCGCTCGGTCTGACTTACCTCGCGGGCTGGCTTCATCTTGATGACGCGCTCCTTCTTGGTAGTGAGCAGACGCATCAAAGGCGGCTGAATCAGCGGCACGAGTGCCATATATGAATAGGCGCACACGGCGATGGCTCCCATGAGGTTGGGGCAGAGCTTCGACGAGAGGAAGATGGCGGTAGGACCGTCAGCACCACCGATGATGGCAATACCTGCAGCCTGGTTAGGCTCGAAGCCCAATGCAAGAGCCACCATATATGCACCGAAGATACCAAACTGGGCGGCGGCACCCACGAGCACGAGCTTAGGATTGGCTATCAATGCGGTGAAGTCGGTCATGGCTCCAATACCAAGGAATACCAACGGTGGATACCATCCTTGGCGCACACCTTGATAGAAGATGTTGAGCACCGAGTTATCTTCATATAGTCCGATTTCAAGTCCTGCGTCGGCGCGGAAGGGAATATTGCCGAGGATGATACCCAATCCGATGGGGATGAGCAGCAGAGGCTCGAAATCCTTCTTGATTGCGAGGTAGATGAGTATAGCACCCACCACAATCATAATGAGGTTACCGGCAGTGGCATTGGCAAAGCCAGTGTAGGTAAGGAACTCATTAAAGTTCTCAATTATGAAATCAGTAAATCCCATAAGCCTTTATATTATCCGATTGTGAGCAATATGGCACCTTCCATTACCGAGTCGCCCGGATTAACTACGATTGATGTTACTGTTCCTGCATATTCAGCCTCGATGTTGTTCTGCATCTTCATTGCCTCAAGCACGAGAACGGTGTCGCCCACGTTCACCTGGTCGCCCACCTTCACGCTAATTGAGCTGATTGTGCCAGGCAGAGGAGCCTTGACGGGATTGCCCGAACCTGGAGCTGCGGCAGGAGCGGCAGCCACGGGAGCTGCAACGGGAGCCGGAGCGGGAGCGGCGGGCTTGGGAGCTGCCACCTTTGGCTTCTTGATTGCATGAACGGGGTTGATGGGGCGCTTGAGTTCCACCTCAAACTGAATACCATTCACTGATACCTTGGCGAGGTTGCCCTCCACTTCTTCTATCTCTACGTCGTAATCGACGCCCTGTACTTTATATTGATACTTGTTCATATTTCTTAATTCTTAATTTTTAATTCTTAATTACTCATGGAACTGCGTCATCTGCGGAAGTTCCTGGTTCCAGTCGGTGTTCTTTGGTTTAATGGTGATGATACCACTCTCAACGTCATGAACATCGTCCTGATATTGCTTGAGGGCCATTGAGATAACAGCGATATACACTTCCTTGTCGATACCCTTGAGCTTCAAGCCGTCCTGAAGCAGGGTGCTGGTCTTGGAAGCCACCTCGATAGTCTTCTCCACTGTCTTCACGCCAGCCTTGATAGGTTGCATGTTGCCCACCTTCTTCACTGTGTTCTGATTGCGCATGAACATGCCGAAGAACGTGAAGAACACAAATAGAAGGGCAAGACAGAAGAACACAATACCCATAGCCATCACGGTGATACCGAATCCGTGGGGGTCTTCGCGCTTGAGTTTGGCAATCTTGGTCTCCTCGACAGTGATATAGTTGGATATTCCAGGTGTCACAGCGTCGAAGGGCTTAACGTCCCATTTCGCACTGCCGTCGGCATGACGGGCATACGACTGGTTGACAGCCATCACAGGCACTGTGACGGAGTCGATGATGTCAACACCATTACCATTGTAAAGGGCAATCCATACTGGTTTGACTGAGTCAACCTTGGCGGTGAGATGCAGCGCACCCCTTGCAGGGTTGCTGTTCAAGAAGAATACTAAGTGCTGACGGGCACTGAGCGATGTGCGAGGGTCACCGTTGGGGATGATGCTCATCTTACTCACGCGCTCGGGCACACTCAACTTTTCGTCGAGTACGGAGCGGTCGGTCGTGATATACATGCCACGGATGTTGTACGTCGTATGCGACACGTTGGCAATCTCTATCCACGCCTCATTCTGTCCGTATTCGTCCTTCAGGCTTGCGCTATTGTTGGTCATCACCTCGTTGATCTTGATGCTGTTCTCTATCTGAGCATGCATCGCCATCGGTGAGGCAAGGAGCAAAGCGCCGAGCAATAATCCGAATTTGTTCATTGTTTGATACGTTATTATAATACTTTAATATTTTAATATTTTAATATTTTAATTCTTTAATTTCCTACACGCCACAGGCGAGTAGGATCGTCAGCTGTGCCGCTAAGATGCGGAGGAACATGCTCAGCGGATAAACAGTGGAATATCCGATGGCAGGAGCCTCCTTCGAGCAAATCTGGTTGGCGTAGGCCAGTGCGGGTGGGTCGGTATAAGTACCAGCTATCATACCCATGATGGTAAAGTAGTTGAACTTATATTTGAGTCGCGCAAGCGTACCTATTATTAATATGGGAATCACGGTGATGATAAAACCTGTATATACGTATTTGAGTCCGTCGCCCTGAACCACGGTGTCCCAGAATCCGGCACCAGCTTTTATTCCCACACTGGCAAGGAAGAGTACAAGACCAATCTCTCGCAACATCATATTGGCACTCGTTGTGGTGTATGTGACAAGTTTTACCTTATATCCATAGCGGCCGATAAGGATGGCGATGATAAGCGGACCACCGGCGATACCGAGCTTGAGAGGCACAGGCATGCCGGGAATGGCTATTGGCAGCGAACCGAAGATGATACCCATGAGGATGCCGATGAAGATAGTGGCGATGTTGGGCGCGTCGAGACGCTTGATAGAGTTGCCAAGCACGTCAGCCACACGATTCACAAGGTCTTCGGGGCCTACTACCATCACACGGTCGCCTACCTGAAGGGGCAGGTGTGGGCTGGCGAAGAGGTCCATGCCCTGACGTGTGATACGCGTCACGTTGACACCATATACCGATGAGAAATGCATCTGTCCGAGAGTCTTTCCGTTGATGGATGATTTGGTTACGAGGATTCGCTTCGACACCATCGGTTGGTCGGTCTTCTCCCAAGCTACCTGGATTTCCGGACCGATAAAGGCGATGATAGCCTCGGCGTCGGCCTCTGCACACACGATGAAGAGCTGGTCGCCCAATTCGAGGATAGTGTCGCGGTTAGGAATGGTGACATGTCCGTCGTGCAGCAGTCGTGAGCACACGAAGTCACGGTTGAGGAAGTCATGAATCTGCAGGATGGTACGACCTGCCAGATAGGAGTTGGTCACCTGCAGGTGCATCTGATGCGGTTTAACGTGAGTGTCCTCGGCGTCAGCCTCTTCAAGAGCCTTCTCCTCTTTGTTGAGCGAGATGCGGCAGATAAACCTCAGTGCTATAGTGGCACCGATGATACCGAGCACTCCAAGCGGATAGGCACAGGCATATCCCGATGCAATCTGGGGTGCACCGCCATTGGGGAACACAGAACTGAGTGCCTCGTTGGCGGCTCCAAGTCCAGGGGTGTTTGTCACGGCACCATACATCGTACCCACCATCATTGGCAAGTTAATGGGGTTGCTCGTGTCGAAGAAAATGAAATAGCAGGCAAACATCACTGCCACATTAAGCAGTACGGTGCCCACCGAGAGCATGTTGAGCGTGATGCCGCCCTTGCCGAAGCTCTCAAAGAAACCTGGACCGACCTGAAGACCAATCATAAAGACAAACAGAATGAGTCCGAAGTCCTGAATAAAAGTAAGAATGTTCGTGGGAGCGGTCATGCCGAAGTGACCGGCGAGGATTCCGGCGAACAACACGAAAGTTACACCCAAGGCAATACCTCCAAACTTGATCTTGCCAAGATATACACCAATGGCTATCACCATCGCATAGAGGAGGGCGATATGGGCCACTGAGTCGG
>CALZYS010000143.1 GCA_945830345.1 uncultured Prevotella sp. | reverse complement strand
TTACTGCCGAATTTTGCTCTTTCTTGTTGTGACATTTCTATTTTCTCTCTAATTTGCTTGCAAAATTACAATTATTTTCTTAATTTTGCACCCAAAATGAAAAGAATGATGCAAAAAATGTGTCAAAAAAGTGGAATTTAACACAAAATGAATGAGAAAATGAAAGAAATAGCCATAAAAATCAAGCAGACCATAAGGAAATACCCCTTATCGTCGTTCTTTATATTATTAATATGGTATCTGTCGTTCTTCACTCCCCCGAAGACCGAGCTCGACGAGGTGGCGTTCATCGACAAGTGGGTGCACATAGCGATGTACGGTGGCACCTTCGGCACTCTGTGGATTGAGTATCTGCTGAAGCACCAATGGCAGTGCAATCGCCAGCGGCTCTTCCTGTGGGCATGGCTCTTGCCGATAGTGATGAGCGGCTGCATCGAACTGCTGCAGGAGTATTGCACCAATGGCCGACGCAGTGGCGACTGGATAGACCTCATCGCCAATGCCCTTGGCGTCAGCCTTGCCGCCCTCTTCGGCTTGGCTCTGAGGAAAATCAACTCCAAGTAGTGTAGGGGCACTCGGTGAGATGGGAGTTGTAGTAGCGACGGTCGCCTGTCACCTCGCGCTCTATGAACGGGGGAAGCTCGAATGGCTCGTCCTCTGAGGCGAGTTCCACCTCGGCAATCACGAGTCCGTCGTTCTCGCCATAAAACTCGTCCACCTCGAACACGTGTCCGTCTTTCATTGGCACGAGATAGCGCGTCTTGTCAATCACTCCCGGTTGACACAGTTCGAAGAGATGTTCAGCCTCGTCGAGGGCTATCTCCTTTTCAAACTCATAGCGCGAAATACCGTTGGGCGAGGGTCCCTTGATAGTGAGGAATCCCCGTCCGTCGCGTATTCTAATCCTTACCGTCCTTCCGCTCTCGCGACAGATGTAGCCTTGGCGTATGCGGCTCTGCGAGCTCGCCATGTCGCGATAGTCGGTGGAGCCGACAAGGAATTTCCGTTCAATCTCTAATGCCATCTTTTTTATATTACATCATGATCCACACGGAATAGATGACAAAGCAAATGGCGAGGAATATCAGTGCTCCGAATATCCAGTTGACCACTTTCTTGCCTTCTTTCTCCTGACGTGCTTGATAGGCGGCACGACGCGCGTTGTTTTTCTTGCTCATAGTTGTTTTTATTTTTTAGTTATTTATTTTTATTTCTAAACTCGACGCTGACGCGCCGAGCACGGGGGCAGCATTCCTAATTCCTAATTCCTAATTCCTCATTCCTAATTCCTCATTCCTAATTCCTAATTCCTAATTATTCCTCATCATTGACGGGGAACTCCATAAGATAGGCCTTGATGAATCCGTCGATCTTGCCGTCCATCACTCCATCCACGTCGGTAGTTTGGAAGTTGGTGCGGTGGTCCTTCACACGGCGGTCGTCGAACACGTAACTGCGTATCTGACTTCCCCACTCTATCTTCTTCTTGCCAGCCTCAATCTTGGCCTGTGCCTCAAGTCGCTTCTTCATGGCACGGTCGTAGAGTTGGGATTTCAAGAGTCGCATGGCGTTGTTGCGGTTTTCGAGCTGCTTGCGGCTCTCGGTGTTCTCGATGAGGATTTCCTCCTCCTCGCCCGTGTCGGGATCCACGTATTGATAGCGCAGGCGCACACCCGTCTCCACCTTGTTGACGTTCTGACCTCCCGCTCCACCGCTTCGGAAGAGGTCCCAACTCACCTTCGAGGGATCTACATACACCTCGATGGTGTCGTCCACCAATGGCGACACGAACACCGACGCAAAACTGGTCATGCGCTTGCCCTGGGCGTTGAATGGCGACACTCTGACGAGTCGGTGCACTCCGTTCTCGCTCTTGAGATAGCCATAGGCAAACTCGCCCCCCTCTATCTCCATCGTCACGCTCTTGATGCCGGCTTCGTCGCCGTCCTGCAGGTTGCTGATGGTCACCTTGTGTCCGTGGGCCTCAGCCCATCGCTGATACATTCGCATGAGCATCGACGCCCAGTCCTGACTCTCAGTACCGCCCGCTCCCGAGTTGATTTTCATCACGCAGTCCATCGGGTCTTCCTTCTGTCGGAGCATATTGCGGAGTTCAAGGTCTTCGATGGCCTTCAGGGCTTTGTCATAGTTGTCGTCCACCTCCTCCTCGGTCACCATCTCCTCCTTGTAGAAGTCGAAGGCGAGCTGCAGTTCGTCGGCACACGACTTCACCTCGTTATATCCGTCAATCCATTTCTTTATCGACTTCACCTTCTTCATCTGTTCCTCGGCACGCTTGGGGTCGTCCCAGAAGTCGGGTGCCTGAGTGCGGAGGTCTTCCTCCTCAAACTCGATTTTCTTGCGGTCGATGTCGAGATATTTGTGGAGTGCCTCAGTGCGCTCCATCACGTCTTTCAGTTGTTCTGCTGTTATCATTGTTAATTCTCTTCGTACATTTTGTCGATTTCCTCTTTGTAGTTTTCATTTATCACCCGTCGCTTGAGCTTGAGGGTGTTGGTGAGCTCACCGTTCTCCATACTGAAGTGATGGGCGATGAGCGTGAACCGCTTCACCTGCTCGTAGTGGGCGAGCTGCTGCTGGAGGGTCTCGATGCGGTTCCATATCATCGAGTGAATCTTGTCGTTGGCACATAAGTCCTCGCGACTCTCGAAGGGGATGCCCTTCTGACGTGCATATTCCTCCAAAAGGCGGTATTCGGGGATGATGAGAGCCGACACAAACTTGCGCTGGTCGGCAATGATGGCTATCTGGTCGATATACTTGTCCACGAGCAACAGCGACTCAATCATCTGTGGGGCGATATATTTGCCGTTGGATGTCTTGAAGAGGTCCTTGATGCGCTCGGTGAGGAAGAGTTCGCCGTCCTTCATATATCCGCAGTCGCCCGTGCGGAAATATCCGTCGGGGGTGAATGTGCTCTCGTTGAGGTCGGGACGGTTGTAGTAGCCCTTGGTGATGGTCTTGCCCTTGAGCAGCACCTCGCCCTCGTCGCTTATCTTCACATCCACGGCATCGAGCGGACGTCCCACCGAACCTATTGTATATACCTTGTCCAATTGGTCGCACGACACGGTGGCGAGACTCTCGGTGAGTCCGTAGCCCGTCACCATGTTGAGTCCGATGGAGTGCACAAACTCCTCCACATGTGCCGATATGGCTGCACCAGCCGTGGGGAAGATGTTGGGATTGATTAGCCCAAGCTCCTTGCGCACAATGCTGAATAGAGTCTTGTTGATGGCCTCGTATTCGAGATGGAGCATGAGTGGCGGGCGCTTGCCCCGGCTCAGATATTCGATGTTGTGCTTGCGGCCCACGGCAATGGCGTTGTGGAATATCTTGCGCTGCAGGGCACTGGCATTGTCTATCTTCTCCATCACACCCGCATACACCTTCTCCCAGAATCGGGGCACTGACGACATGCTCGTGGGATGGGTCTCTCGCATCGACTGCTGCACCTCCTGCGGATAGGTGTTGACTATCATCCTGGCTCCCACCGACATGCCCAGAAGCGCCCATCCCTTCTCGAAGATATGGGCGAAGGGAAGGAAGTTGAGCACACGGTCGTCCTCGGTGACAGGCACCGCCTTCTGATTGGCCTCAAGGGCAGCATAATACTGCTCATGGCTGAGCATCACTCCCTTGCTGTCGCCAGTGGTGCCACTGGTGTATAATATGTTGGCAAGGTCGTCGAGGGTTGCAGCCTTCTGCAATGCCTCCACCTCCGACTGCCTCGGCAGTCCCTCACCTAATTTGAGGAAATCGTCGAAGTAGAGGGCGTTGGGGTCGTGACTGCTGATGCGCACCGTCTTGTCGAAGATGATGATGCGCTCGAGCGACGGACAGAGGGCGAAGATGCGATGTGCCTTGTCATATTGGTCCTGCTCGCCCACGAAGAGGAATCGCACCTGGGCGTCGTTGACCATAAACTGTATCTGCTGCTCGCTGCTTGTGGCATAGAAGGGGATGGTGACCGCCCTCACGCCCCACGCTCCGAAGTCACAATATAGATATTGCGCACAGTTGTTGGCGAAGATACCGATATTCTCCTGCACCTTCACTCCGAGATTGAGCATTGCGTTGGACACCTGCTTGACGGTGGCCGACAGTTGGTTCCACGTCAGTGATTTCCACTCGGAGCCTCCAAAGTCCTTGTAGATTATCTCCTCACGATCGCCATATTGCTTGGCTTGCTCGTGCACCAAAACGGATAGATGACAATTCATTTTCATCGCAGTATGTTTTTAATTTTAATGCAAAAATACAAAAACTCGGGCAAACGACAAAACAAATTCAAAGTTTTTTTTGTATTTAGGGCAAATTTGTGTAACTTTGTCCCAAAATTACATAATTATGGACATCAACTACAACAAATATTCCGACAGGGCGATAGAATTGCTAAAGCGCCTGATAGCCACCCCGTCGGTGAGCCGCGACGAGACTCTTGCTGCCGACATCATGGAGCAATGCATCGGCGAAATGGGATTTGAGCCTCATCGCGAAGCCAACAACGTGTGGGCACTCTCGCACAACTTCGACGAGGGCAAGCCCACTCTCTTGCTCAACGCCCACATCGACACGGTGAAGCCCGCTGCATCCTGGACGCGCGACCCCTATCGCCCGGGCATTGCCTACGACCGGCTCTACGGCCTGGGCAGCAACGACTGCGGAGGCGGGTTGGTGTCGCTCCTTCAGACATTCGCCATCCTCGACCCTCGCGAGCGTAAATATAATATGGTGTATCTTGCCTCGGCCGAGGAGGAAGTGTCGGGCAAGAACGGATGCGAGCGCGCCCTCAAGTTGCTGCCCAAGATTGATGTGGCGATAGTGGGCGAACCCACGGGCATGCAGCCCGCCATAGCCGAGAAGGGACTGATGGTGGTGGATTGCAC
>CALZYS010000142.1 GCA_945830345.1 uncultured Prevotella sp. | reverse complement strand
GGTTCTGCCCCGACTATCCGTATTCGTGGTATCGGTTCGCTGAGCGCAAGCTCTGCACCTCTTTATATTGTAGATGGTGCACCTTATGAGGCTGGAATTGCCAACATCAACCCTCAGGATATCGAGTCAATCTCTGTATTGAAGGATGCCTCGGCAAGTGCCATCTATGGTGCACGTGGTGCCAATGGTGTTGTCATCATCACAACCAAGAAGGCAAAGGCTGGACAGGATGCACAGATTACCTTCGATGCTAAATGGGGTTCTAACTCACGCCTTGTTCCTCAGTATGACGTGATTGACGATCCTGCTCAGTACTACGAGACACAATATCGTGCGATGTTCAACTCTAAGTACTACAATGGTTCGACAATGGAGGAGGCATACGCATTTGCCAACGCCAACCTCTTCAATTCAGCTAATGGTGGTCTTGGTTACAACATCTATACTGTGCCTGAAGGAGAGAATCTCATCGGTACCAACTTCAAGCTCAACCCCAACGCAAAGATGGGATATAGCGACGGTGAGTATTACTATACAGCCGACAACTGGTATGACGAGACATTCCACAACTCATTCCGTCAGGAGTATAACCTCACTGTATCAGGAAGTTCCGACCGTCTGCGCTATTTTGCCAGCGTTGGTTATCTGAACGATGGTGGTATCGTAAACAACTCAGACTACAACCGTTATACAGGTCGTACAAACGTGGAGTATCAGGCTAAGCCATGGATTAAGTTCACAACCAACCTCGGATTCACTCACACCGACAGCCAGAAGGCTGCCATTTCAGACACATGGGGAAGCTCGGGCAACGTGTTCTACATCTGTAATATGATGGCTCCTATCTATCCTCTTTATGTACGTAATGCCGACGGAACAATCAAGACCGACAACGGCCGCATTGTATATGACTCCAACCAGACCAACCAGAAGCGTCCTTCTGTTGTGGGTAATGCTGTCCGTGACAACGAATACAACCAGAACAAGATCTACCAGGATGTGTTCACTGGTCAGTGGGCAGCCGTTCTGACTCCCATCGACGGTCTTAACCTTACTGCAAACTTCAGTGTTTCTAACATCACCAACCGCCGCAGTAACCTTCAGAGCACATTCGGAGGTGGTTCATCTGTTGACGGAGCTGTTTCTATTACATCCAACCGCTATTTCACTACCAACCAGCAGTATCTTGCCAACTATGCCAAGGCATTCGGCAAGCACGACATTGCAATCCTTGCTGGTTATGAGCAGTATAACTACAAGGAGCAGAATCACTATGGATACAACGACCACCTCTACAACCCGTTTGTAGGTGAGTTGTCAAATGCTGCCGGTACTTCTCAGAAGTCATTGTCTTCATATACAGATGATTATATGACAGAGGGTTTCCTCGGTCGTGTACAGTATGACTATGATGACAAGTATTTCGCAACTGTATCTTATCGTCGTGACGCATCTTCAGTGTTTGCTCCAGGCAAGCGTTGGGGTAACTTCGGTTCATTCGGTGTGGCTTGGCAGATGAACAAGGAGAAGTTCCTTGAGAATGTGAAGTGGATTGACCAGTTGAAGCTCAAGGTGAGCTACGGTCTTACAGGTAATGACAACCTTTCAAGTATCTCATACTATCGTCACGCTTATGCTGACATGTATTCAGCTACGTACAACGAGGCCACCAAGTCATATGGTGTGACTATGGTTCAGATGGGTAATCCAGACCTTACATGGGAGAAGATCAAGTCTTGGAACTTCGGTATTGACTTTGAATTGTTCAAGAGCCGTTTGTCGGGTACTATTGAGTACTATACCCGCAACTCTTCTGACATGCTCTATATCAAGGACCTTCCTCTTTCATCAGGTTCGGTAGTAAGCTCTTATCCAGTGAACGTTGGTTCTATGCGCAACCAGGGTATTGAGTTGACATTGAACGGAACTATCATCCGCAGTCGTGACATCAACTGGGACGTAAACTTCAACGTAACACACAACAAGAACAAGATTACAGAGCTCGATCCCTCAATCGCAGAGGACGGAATGAAGTATGCTACCCGCATCATCAAGGTAGGTGGTACTGTTTATCAGGCATATCTCTACAAGTATGCCGGAGTTGACAAGACCGACGGTAAGGCTACTTGGTACAAGGATACATTTATCGGCAAGGATGGCAAGGAGGTAGCTTCTGTCAAGGATGCCAACTACGACCACACTGAGACTACAACCACTAAGGACATCACAAAGGCCACTAAGTATGACTGTGGCACAACACTTCCTGATTTCTACGGTGGTTTCGGCACAACATTCAATGCCTACGGATTTGACTTGGCTGCACAGTTCTCATTCCAGCTCGGAGGTAAGATCTACGACGGTACATACCAGTCGTTGATGCACAATGGTCAGAGCCAGGGTAATGCTATGCACAAGGATCTTCTCAACGCATGGAGCCCTGAGAACCCCAACAGCGACATCCCACGTCTGAGCACTGCTGCTGCTGATGACCCAGGAGTTGAGTCACAGTCACCTCAGGATCGCTTCCTCACAAGCTCTAACTATCTGTGTCTGAACAACCTGACACTTGGATACACACTGCCCAAGAGTATTATCTCTCCTCTGCAGCTTACCAACGTACGTATATATGTATCAGGCGAGAACCTCTTCCTGCTCACCAAGCGCAAGGGTCTTGACCCACGTTACAACTATGGTATCGGTGGTATGACTTCTGGTTCAGGTATGGCTTCTGGTAGCTATAGTGGTACTCGTGCCATCACAGCAGGTATCAGCCTCAATTTCTAATTGGTTAACATCGCAAAAATACAGAAATGAATATGAAGATATATAAGATTTCAACAATGGTGCTCGGAGGATTGATGCTTGCATCTTGCTCCGACATCGACGAACAGATATATAGTGGCGGTGCCTTCAGTAAGGAACAGTCGCAGGATATCGTCAATGCCATTCCTACCCGTGTAGAGGCTACATTCAATGGTATGTTCACCTTTATGGGTAATCCTGCACAGAACTATGGAACCCGTTTCTCAAGTGCCCGTCCCGACGATTTCGGTTTTATTATGATGGCATTGTCACAGGATTTAGAGGGTGCCGACATGATTGGTGCCGACAACGGATATAACTGGTTCTCTGCAGCTTGTGAATACTCATCACGTACTCCCAGCTACGCCAATCCTTACATCCGCTATGTGACTCCTTACACTCTCATCGGTATGGTGAAAGACATTCTTGCCACTATACCCGAGGATACCGAGGATGCAAGCCTCATCAACATGAAGGCTCAGGCCAAGGCTCTCAGGGCATACAGCTATCTGTCGTTGGCTCCTTATTTCCAGGGCAGCTATGAGACAAGCAAGGACAAGCCTTGCGTGCCTGTGCTTAGCGACTCTGTTGACGTTACAAACAACCCGCGCGCCACTGTTGAGCAAGTTTATAATGTAATAGTTGAAGACCTCACATGGGCTATCGACCATCTCGACGAGACACGTTCTTCCAAGGCATACGTGAATGCCAATGTTGCTTACGGTCTGCGTGCCCGCGCTTATCTCGCAATGGGTAAGGGTGCCGAGGCTGCCGCTGATGCCGAGAAGGCTATGCAGGGATATGAGCCTGCATCTATCGCAGAGGTTAGCGTTCCTACATTCTGTGATATGGAAGAGCACAACTGGATTTGGGCTATCGACATTACCGATGATCAGGCCAACTACTACGGATATGCCACTGCTCCATCATGGCTTTCTGTATTCAGTGGTGATGGCTATGGAGTTGCCTGCGGTACTACTGCAATGATCAATAAGCTTCTGTGGGATAAGATTCCTGCAACTGACGTGCGCAAGGGATGGTGGATTGACGAGAACCTCCATTCTCCCAACTGGGCTGACCTCACATGGGGTACTGCCAAAGGCGACGAGATTGCAAACCTAGTATTGGACGATGGTTCAAAGGTTGCACTTCCTCCATACACCAACATCAAGTTTGGCATGAAATCGGGCGTTGGTTCTACATTGAATAACAATGACTGGCCCTTGATGCGTGTTGAGGAGATGATTCTTATCCAGGCTGAGGGTTATGCCATCAGCGGCAACGAGGCTAAGGCAAAGGAAATCCTCACAAACTTTGTGAAGACATATCGTGACCCCAACTACACTATTCCTTCTGGACGCACACTTCGTGACGAGATTTGGTTCCAGCGTCGTGTAGAGCTTTGGGGTGAAGGTTTCGCTGTCAGCGACGCCCGCCGTCTTAACAAGCCTATCGTTCGTTTCCATGGTCCTAACACCACCAACTATGCAGATGCATTCCAGTTTAATATCGCCGCTGACGATGGTTGGTTGAACATGCGCTTCCCGCAGTCGGAGAAAGACAACAATTCGGCTATCGTGGACAACACTGAAGGTTCGCTGCCTGTAGCAGGTCAGAATCCTGAACTTCGTGACGGTGTGACCGATTAATTAGTGATAACATTATTAATATAATAAAAGAAATATATGAAACTGAATAAGATATTTATGCTTGCAGGCATCGCAATGCTGGGCTTTGCAATGAGTTCATGTAGCGACGATGACAATGACTACACTCCTGGTGAGCCAGTTAGTGCCGACTGTCCTGCCGTTTCATTCGTAGCAGAGGAGTCGGGAAAGTCTCTTGAGCTCGACCCTGCAGATCCAACAGAGGTGACATTCACTGTTACCCGCGAAAAGGCTGATGCAGCTGCCAGCTACAACCTGAAAGTGCTCAGCAACACCGACGATGTGTTTGTTGTGCCCGCAACTGTTGATTTTGCAGCAGGTGCCAAGGAGGCTAATGTTAAGGCTACATTCAACAATGCAGAGGTTGGCAAGACCTATTCATTCGAGGTTGCCCTTGACGATGAAGTGGTTAATCCTTATAAGTCTTCTACAAGGAAATCATTTACCTTCAAGGCTGTGCGCGTGAAGTGGAACAGT
>CALZYS010000141.1 GCA_945830345.1 uncultured Prevotella sp. | reverse complement strand
GGCACGGATTAACACGGATTGACACGGAGTTTTTTATAGACCACAGATTAGCACAGATTGACACAGATTAATCCGTGATAATCCGTGTTTTCCGTGCCTAAAAAAGAAAGGGTTGAATTATGAATCTATCAAAGAATTTTACGATGGAAGAGCTGTGCAGATCGGCTACGGCGGAGAGGCATGGCGTGAGGAACTGGCCTGAGGCGGGGGATGAGGAACATCGGGTGAGGGAGAATTTGAGGTATCTCTGCTTTGATGTGTTGCAACCGCTGAGGGAGCATGTGGGCAAGCCTATTGTTGTGAACAGTGGATACAGATCTAAGGAGGTGAATCGCCTTGTTGGTGGAGTGAAGAACTCGCAACACCTGATGGGCGAGGCTGCCGACCTGAGGATTGAATCCTCTAAGCAGGGGCGCGAATGGGCGGAGTGGATAATGGATAATTGCGACTTCGACCAGATGCTGCTCGAAAGCAACGGCAAGAGCGTGTGGCTGCACGTCTCTGCCAAAAGAGACAAGAGTTTAAATCGAAGAACGTTTAAGAAATTAGGAATTAGGAATTAGGGATTAGGAATTTTTAGGCACGGATTAACACGGCTTTTTTTCAAAAAAGACACGGAGGCTGCGCGATGGATCAAGGCTTTATTTGCTTTTAGGCTATACTAAGGTATAGACACGGCTCTTTGCGCAGGTGCTAACTAAGCCGTGAACTTGCGAAGCAAGCCGTTTTAAGAATTAAAAAATTAAAGAATTAAAAAATTAAAATATTAAAGTAATGCGGAGCCAAAGCAGTGTCTTTGAAAAAGCCGTGTTTTTCCGTGCCTAAATAAAAAATCCGTGATAATCTGTGGACAAAAAAATAGAAATTATGACAACAAAGACAAAGAAAGAGCAGGAAGAGGTCACCAAGAAGGTGACGCCTGCACAGGAGAGAGTGACCTCAACAAGAGGTTATGGTAAGTATGACCTGAAGACGGGGGAATTTACGTACAAGCCATCGAAGGTGGGTGAACCGGCTAAGGTGAACGTGAAGACCGAAGGCAAGTCGGAGATCTACGAGACGACATCGAAGAAGAAGCCGCTGCTCGTGATGACACTGAAGGCCAACAAGGACTCCACCGACCCTGTGGCTGACATGTATGACGACTTCAAGAAGTTGGCTGTGGAGCACGGCTCGGTGATTCCGCCGCTTGCCGGTGGAAGGATTCTTGCCAACAGTGGCGGTCTGAAGATGGTGATGGATGAGGAGGGGCGCACGGTGACGACGCAGATTGTGATGTCGTTTGACGAGGCGCGCAATCCTGCCAAGCACCTCGGAGGATACTACACCAAAATCAGCAACACGCTGATGATGGAAAAGAACAACTTTAAGTGATTTCTTTGGCACGGATGATAGTTTTTTAGGCGCGGATTGATTTTTTTGGCACGGATTAACACGGCTTTTTTTTCAAAAAAAGACACGGAGGCTGCGCGATGTATCAAGGCTTTATTTGCTTTGTGATTAATATCAATGCGGAGCCAAGCCGTGACTTTGAAAAAACCGTGGAATTCCGTGCCTAAAAACTCAGTGTAAATCCGTGTTTTCCGTGCCTTAAATAAATAAAGATTATGTTTGACTACAGTTATAATTTTACTCTGCCGTGCCAGGAGTGCACGGCGGAGGAATTTGAGAAGCTCGTGACATCCGACAAGGTGAGGCGGGCTATCGCCAAGGCAAGGGAGTGCGAGGCAGCGATAAGGCAGTTGGGCGACGATGCCGACGAGATGCGAAAGCAACTGGAGGCGGAGAAGGCTAAGGCCAAGAGAACGCTGCCTTGCATTATGTTTCAGGCGACGTTTGATGCTGATAGTAATCAGAAGAGATGGCGCAATAACAAGAATGCACGGTTGAATGGACTGTTTATTGTCGATATCGACCACGTGGATAAGCCCGACTTGATGTGGCAGGAGAATATGGACGTGATAAAGAGGTTGGGCATTGAAGACCGACTGATGTTGGGATTCATGACTGCCTCGGGTCACGGACTGAAATACGTACTAAAGGCTGACGCTGCCATTGGAGACATAGCCGCCAATCAGGAGTGGTTCTGCAAGTCGCTCTGCATCGAGTGCGACAAGGCTTGCAAGGATGCCGCGAGAATTAGTTATTGTCCTTCGAAAGAGGACATACTGTTTATTAACTCAGAAATTTTTGACTATAACAATGAAGATTACGACAGACAATTTGGAGGGAAATATCGAGATCCCAATGGATGCGCAAGAACAGCAGGGGGCTGCGCAAAAGCCGCAGGCGGAACGCCTGCGCTCCCAGAGGCATCCGCAACAGACGGAGGAGGGAGAACAGTGCCCACAGCAACAGACGGAGGGGGGCTCGGAGACCTCTTCCATGGTGTCCCTTTTGCTCGAATCGTGGAGGAATACACAAAGCTTTATCGAAAAGAAGACTGGACGGAAGATGGAGTACCCCAACCTGGAGAACGTCATCAGTTCGTTCATCGAATGGCTCGCGACCTGCGCTACCTCTGCGACATGGATAAAACCATGCTGGTCAAGATGTTACATACATCTCCCACTTGCCGTTACATTGAGGGACGGGACGCAAAGGAGTTCGAAAGAATCGTGGATGCTGCTCTCTCTTATAAAACGATCTGCGGATACCCGCAATCAGTCAGAATGGCTTGTAAGAATAGTGGTGTCGAACTGCCTTACTTCGGCTCAGGAGAAATCGCTGACGACCAGGATGAAATCGATTATGACTTCTGGGCTTCGCGCATTCTCCCTCTGCTACATCCGGACAACCCCCGAGACATTTATGCGAGGGCGGTTGCCAAAATGGATGACAAACTGAAGCTCGGCGGTGTGCTCGTGGCAGGGGCAATGACAGGCACATATCTGACGCAGTGCTACTTCCAACACTACGACGCAAGGCTCTATCGCCTGTCGTATCTCGTGTATGTCATCGGTCCGCCCGCATCAGGCAAATCCTTCCTCGCCGACCTCGACAAGGTGCTGATGTATGCCATGAAGCAGCAGGACGAGACATTCCGCAAGACTGAGAGAGAATATGCCGACAAGAAGGAGCGCAACGAGCAGATGAAGGGTGCAAAGGAAAAGGACATAGCAACAAAGCCCCACCTGCCAATCAGATACGTGCCATCTACTATATCTAATAAGGTGTTGTACAACCGCCTTACGGATGCAGTGACGAGCGACAGTCCCGACGCAATGCACCTCCACCTCTTCACCACCGAGACGGAGTTGGCTACGGCTCTGAGAGTGCAGGTCGGTTCGTGGGCAGGAAAGTTGGACTTGGAGTTGAAGTCGTTCCAGAACGAATGGGCAGGAGTTGACTATGCCGACAACGGCAGTGCCAACGGACTGATACAGGTGAATTGGAACCAGTGCATATCTTCCACCCAATCGAGTGTGTTGAAGAAAGTAAGAGGTGGCGACCTCGATGACGGATTCATCACTCGTCTCGCCCTGTGGCTCATGCCGCCGACAAAAGGCAAGATGATCGATTACAAGGGCGACCAACCCGTGGAATTCGATGACATTCGTCTTGCTCCTGAGGATATGGATATTGTGAAGATGTGCGTTGAACTGTCGGAGTTGTCAGGTAGGATAGACTGCGAACCGCTTGTGAGGGCAGCATGGGAATGGTGTGACAACCAAACCGACCTCGCCAAGCTCGACAATGATGACTGCCGCGAATACTTCCGCAAGCGCATACCTCTTTATATGATAAGATACACGCTGCCGAGGATGGTGTGTATGCAATACGAGGAATTCAAGAAGACCGGAAAACTCGTAGTGACTGAAGAGGACAAGGAGTTTGCAAGAGTAATCGGCGACTGGCTGATGTTTGCCTCTATAAGGCAATGGGGCAACAGGTTGATGACAACTTGGGAGACTAAGGCCGAGGAAAATAAGGTCAGGGAGAAGAGTTCGCCGTTTGCCGACCGCTACGCTAATTTGCCTGAGACATTTAGTTTAGAGCAGCTCACACCTTTTTATTCAAACAAGAGGTCTGCTCAGACTGCTATTTGTACAATGGTGAAGAAAGGGATTGTCGAAAAGGTGGGGAAAAATATTTGGAGAAAAATCGTCACCAATATTTACGATTCATCTATATTCAAATGAAAAATGTCATTTTGTTATTTGTCACGATGTCATAGAAATCAATTTTTCAATTATGGAAACAACGGAAACAAGAAAGACGCTGGATTTCTCAAAAGAGAAGGTGCAGACAATTACGCTCGCCGAATTGGAGGCGACGTACAAGGAGAACGACGTGTATGGACGTCCGCTTGGCGGCATCTATCATTCGGATCTCATCAACGGTATCTCCGACATGGCTCGCGAGGCTGGTTTGGAGGTGGAGATGGGCGACATGTTCGCCGTGAACAATCTCGACGGCAAGCGTCCGGGCGTGGCGCTGCTGCCCGAGGTTGAAGACAAAGAGGGGGAGCGAAGTATAAGGGCGCATCTGCTGAGAAGGGTGTTTGCAGTGATACGATTGGCAGCGGGCGGTATTCACAAGTTGCCAAAGTCATTTGTCGAAACAGCATGTCCAGCCATCGCCATCAGCTATTCGCAGCACGGAATACAAATCGGTATCGGTCCGAACATACATATATGCCGCAATCAGACGATCCTCAGTGCCCAGCAACTGATTGCCAACTATGGCTATCGCCGCCTCGACATGGACAAGAAAGATCTATCGGGCGCTGACTGGTGGCGACCCACTGTGGAAGGGTGGATTGGTGATGTTGCAAGTGGCGTGATGCAGACGCAATGGGCTGAAATCATCCAATCGCTCGACGAACAACTGCTATATCGCCAAGACATGCAGCAAATCTTCGGTGGCCTGATGCAACTGCGCATTGAGGCTGATACTCCCGACAAGACATTGCGCACGGGCGAGGTGCCGCCACTCACGCAATCCCAAATCAATCACTGCATGGAGCGAGTGCTGGTGAAGC
>CALZYS010000140.1 GCA_945830345.1 uncultured Prevotella sp. | reverse complement strand
GCCTAGCATCAATGCTCCCATCATTACGTATTTAATTGCTTTCATAATCAATATTTAATCCTTTAATCCTTTAATTTTTTAATTCTTTAATTCTTTAATCCTTACTCACCACCACTTCTCTCACTGCCATATTGCCTCGTGCTGGCAAAAGTCCGGCTTTGAAAATTATCTTCTGTCCGATGGGCGACTGAAGGAAGTTGGCGAATCCCCATGGGAGCCCCTGCCTTGGGTCTGTCAGAAGTGCGTAGATTGTGCGCACCAGTGGATAGTTGCCGTTATATATATAATATTGGTAGGGTTTCCAACTGTTCATTGGCGTAGCCTCGTCCAGTCTTGATACCGATACCACACGGATGTTCTTTTTGAATGTCACGTTTGTTGTGTCACGTGCGTCGTTGAGCCAGTTGCTGCCAATAATTCCTATTGCATCTTTATGTGTCGATACATAATTGATAACTTCCTCGCTCTTTTTCACAGCCTCAATATTCGGACTGTTGATTGGTTTGCCGCCCAAGATACTGTCAACGCAGAAATGCACAGTGCTCGACTTTGCATTGTCGAATACGACATCAAATGTCCCTAACTTGCTTTGCGGAAAAACCTCTTTCCATTTTGTCACTTCGCCACCCAAGATTCTCTTGATGTCCTTTATTGAGATACAGGTGTCGGGATTTTCGTTGTTGACGATGAGTGCCAAACCGTCGTATGCAATAGGAATACTGCGTGCGATATACTTGCGGTCGGAGAAGTTCTTCACTTCACTTTCTCTCAGTCGTCGGGCTGCAACTGTAAGCCACACCTTTGTCTTCATCAGCATATTGATGCCGTCGAGCTCATTGGTGTATATGGGCTTTACTGTTGCTTGAGGGTAGGTGTGCTCAAACACTTCCCTCATCTCTTCGATAATAGGACTGAAACTCTCGTCGGAAGCAAATGACATCGTACCCGACGAGTAGGTATCTGTTCTACCATTTTTAGGTTTGTTGTGGCATGACCACAACAAACCTAAAGTGAGAGTTAATCCAACTAATATGTTGAATGTACGTTTTGTCATATATTACTGAAGTCTAAATGTTACTGGCACGGTGAACTTCACGCGTACTGCACTACCATTCTGCTTACCTGGAATCCAGTGGGGCATTGCCTTAACCACGCGTACAGCTTCCTTGTCGAGTGACGGGTCAACCGACTTAACAACCTGTACGTCGGTGATAGAACCGTTGCGCTCTACCACGAAGGTCACGATAACGCGTCCCTGTACTCCATTCTCCTCAGCTACAACAGGATACTTGATGTTCTTGCTAAGCCACTCGAAGAGTGCGGCCTGACCACCGGGGAACGATGGCATCACCTCTACCACGTCGAAGACTTTTGTCTCTTCTTCCTTTGGAGGCTCGGGCTGAGCAATAACTTCCTTAGCCTTGAGCACCTCGCCGCCTGCCTCGTCGTTACCCTTAACGTCGAACGAACCGATGGCGGTGTTGGTCTTGTTGAGGTCTTCCTGGCTTTTGAGCTCCTCTTCGGGCTTCACCTCGTCATCCTTCTTGATGACAGGAGGTGTAAACTTCACTGAGCTCTTCACCTTCTCAACAACTTTCTGCTCTTCAACCTTCACTGGGGCCTTCTTCTCTACCTTGGCTTCCTTCTTCTGGGCCAACTTAGAGAGCTCGACATCAGTTTCCATAGCTACCTTCTTGGGGAAAGCGTTCTCGATGGCTACCTTTGCTGCCACTGCTGCCATGATTGCAATGATAACTGCAAACACGAGCAACATTGACTTAAGGTTACGCTTGCCAGTCTCCTTGCGGAGAACGTATGCACCGTATTCCTTGTTACGGCCTTCGAATACGAGATCGACCCAATTATTATCTAAAAGATCTACTTTTGACATTGTTCTTTACGTTTTAATAGTTTTTACTTTACACCCTTCAAACCGAGCAGTTTCATATCGTCTTCGTTGATCTTGTCGATTACGTAAGTACCGATACTGCAAATCTGCATTTCATCGAGAGCGTCAACCATGTTCTTATAAGAAGCAGTGTCAAGAGGCTTGATGATGATTGTAAGCTTGGGCACCTTCTCACCGTCCAGGTTACCGTTCTTGATCTCTGCGAGCTCCTTCTGGTAAGGGCTGTCGGGCATATTGTACTTGATCTTCTTCTCATCCAGTTTCTGCTTTGCCAGCATGATCTTTGCTACCGGTGCAATGCCTTCCTCAGTCACGTGGCTGATCAGCACCTTGCGGATACCATCCTTGCCCCATGTTGTTTCCTTAAGGCATGTCGGGTCGTCATACTTTGGCAAACCGTCGATGTGGTAAATCTTATCATTGCCAGCAAGAATGAGCGTGATGGTGTGGGAAGCCTTTGTTGCAGACTTGTCCTCGTCCTGCACGTTCTTGTCATTGCTAGGCATCGTCAACTGCATAGCCTGAGGCTTGCTCAGAGTGGTACACAGCATGAAGAACGTGATAAGAAGCATCATCATGTCCACCATAGGCGTGAAGTCCACGCGGGTGTTCATCTTTTTCTGCTTGCTTTCTTTTTTCTTTGCCATGTTTATTCCTCCGATGACGTTTTAAGATTTGTAATCAGTTGGTAACGGTTCTCTTCCATGTCCTGAAGCTCTGACATAAGCGCCTTGACTGCCTTGTAGGGAGTCTTGCTATCGCACTTGATGGCGATACGAATGTCAGGGTTGGCATCGCGAGCTGCCTTTACCCACTCTTGAAATTCACTCATTCCCCCATCGATACTATCGGTGGGAACTCCAAGCGTCTTGATGACTTCGGCCATCTTCTCGGGCTCAAGGTTGAGGTAGTCGGGGAGCTTGGTGACGGGTACACCAATCATCGACTCTTCCTTGAACTTCTTGATCTGCGCACCGTTCAGCGTAACGCCGAATTTGTCGGTGACAGTCTGCATGATGGCCATCATGTCGTTCTTGTTGTCGGTTCCGACGAAGATCTTACCATCAGGTCCAACAAGAATGTTCAGCACATTCTTCTCGGGCACCTTGACCTCCGACACTGAACTTGGCGTATTGACCTGAATCGGTTCTGGCTGCAAGAATGTTGATGTCAACATAAAGAAGCACAGAAGAAGGGTCATCACGTCCGACATAGGAGTCATGTCAATCCAGACGTCTTTTTTCTGTATTTTTATTTTACCCATTATTATTCACTAATTAAAAGGTAAAACAATTAAGCCTCTTCTGTGTGGTTAACGTCGTATGTAGATGCAATTGTGTAACCAACCTCGTCGAGGGCGTATGTCAACTTGTCGATCTTGTTTGTGAAGAAGTTATAGATAACTACTGCGAACCAAGATGTCAAAATACCTGATGCTGTGTTCACAAGGGCCTCAGAAATACCGGCAGACAGTGCCATAGAGTCAGCACCACCACCTGCAGACAGAGCCTGGAATGAACGGATCATACCGAGCACAGTACCGAACAGAGCGGTAAGAGTACCGAGGGTAACGATGGTAGCAACGATAGGCAAGTTCATCTGGAGAGTAGGCATCTCAAGCTGAGTAGCCTCCTCGTGAGCCTGCTGGATCTTGGCGATCTTCTGAGCCTTCTTCAGAGTGTTGTTAGCTTCAGCGTCCTTGTAAGCGTTGATAGAAGCGAGAACAACGTTAGCTACTGAACCCTTCATCTTGTTGCAGAGAGCTGTAGCCTCGTCGAACTTACCAGACTTGATGAGTTCCTTAACCTGAGTAGTGAACTTGCCAAGGCTCATAGTACCGAATGCACTCTTGAGGGCGAAGAAACGCTCAACACCAAGGCAGATAACAGAGAGAAGAAGAGTCAAGATAAGACCTACAACGAAACCTCCCTTATACACGGTACCCATAAGGTTAACTGGGTGTCCAGTAGGATCGCCACCTGCGAAGTTGTCAGGTGCACCGAGTACCTGGAAATAGAATGCGTAAGCGGCTACACAGCAGATTACAAGAATCCAGATAGCGTTCTTAACTCCCTTAAAGCCCGATGATTTCTTAGCTGGGGCTGCAGCATTTGTTTTTGTTGCCATAATACTTTTAATTTTTTTTAGTTATTTAATGAATTAAAATGATATTCGCTTGATTGTTTTTTTTAAGTGTTCAACAAGTGTCTTGACGGAGTTGCCTCCTTACGAGCGACAAAGATAATAAATAAGTGCCAAAATCACAATGAATTAATAAGTTTTAACTACATTTTTTTGATTTCTTCATTGATTATGGCACTTATTCCTCGTTTTTTATGCTAATTTTGATAGTGCATCCTTTATTCGGCGCATTGCCTCAATGATATTCTCGTCGCTTGTGGCATAGCTCATGCGGAAACATTCGGGGTCGCCAAAGGCGTCTCCTCCCACTGTTGCCACGTGTGCCTGTTCGAGCAGGTACATGGCGAAGTCGGATGATGTGTTGATGACGGTGTCGCCGCATTTCTTGCCAAAGAAACTGCTGCATTTCGGGAACAGGTAGAATGCTCCCTCTGGCACGTTCACCTCCAATCCGGGGATGTCCTTGGCAAGTTTCACAATGAGGTCGCGACGGCGCTCAAATGCCTTGCGCATCTCCTCCACACATTCCTGTGACGCCGTGTAGGCAAACTCGGCAGCCTTCTGGCTCACTGAGCATGGACCGCTGGTGTATTGTCCCTGCAGCTTGTTGCATCCCTTGACTATCCATTCGGGGGCGGCTATGTATCCGATGCGCCATCCTGTCATGGCATATGCCTTCGACACACCGTTCACGATAATCGAGCGTTCCTTCATTCCGGGGAACTGGGCAATGCTCTCGTGGTGGCCGATATAGTTGATGTGCTCATAGATTTCGTCGGCAAGCACGAAGAGGTCGTCGTGCTTCTTGATTACTTCAGCCAATGCCTCCAGCTCGCTCTTTGAATACACGCTTCCCGTAGGATTGCTCGGCGAGCAGAGAATAATCATGCGTGTCTTGGGGGTGATGGCTGCCTCAAGTTGCTCGGGAGTCATCT
>CALZYS010000139.1 GCA_945830345.1 uncultured Prevotella sp. | reverse complement strand
ATTCTTGCCTCAAGGCGTCGATAGCCTTGATCTTCATGGCTTGCTTCACCGGTCGCCATCCGGCAGCCACGGCTCCACCTACGAGGATGATGAATGAGATGATGGTTATGAGGAAGGGGGCGTAGGGATTGGTGAGCATGTCGTCGTCGGTGGCTCCCGCAGCCAAACTGCTCCTTAGGGCTGAGACGGCGCTCAGACCGGCTATCATGCCAAGGAATCCTGTAGTCAGAGCGAGGACAAGACATTCTGTCAATATCTGCCTTATGATAACCCTCGGACTTGCCCCCAAAGCCCTATATATGCCAATCTCCTTGGTGCGCTCCTTCACCGACACCTGCATCACGTTGGATATTCCGATGAGTCCGGCAAGCAGTGTGCCTATGCCCACAAGCCAGCATAGGATAGTAAGTCCCATTGTTGCCATTGCCACCTCTTCCTGGTATTGGGCTGTGTTATACACCTTCAGAGCCTCGTCGTCGGCAGGATGAATCTTATGCCGTTCCTTGATAAACGAGATGACTGGTTTGTCCCACTCCGTCATGGGATACATATCCTTCATTCCCACGGTGATGAGGTCAATCTCGTTGTTGCGTCCGAAGATGGATTGGCATGTGGTGAGAGGCATTTGTATTACAGGCGACACGTTGAGGTCTTCGGCAAACTGGCGGTTGGTGCATTTTGCCACACCTGCGATCGTGTATGGTATATCCCTGATGGTGATGGTCTGTCCGCATGGGTCGGTGTTGCTGTCGAAGAGTTGTTTATATACGTCCTCGCCTATTACGCACACCTTCCGCTTGCGCTGTATGTCGATGGTGTTGATATATCTGCCGTAGATAACGCGTTGTGGTATCGAGACGAGATATTCGGGAGTGACACCTTGTATGATATACGAACCGCTCCTTTTGCCTATCGCCACATTGCTGTAGTCCTCGAAGTTGAGTCCTGATACATAACTTATCTTGTCGGCAAACTGTCGTCGTACGGCGTCGATGTCCGAGTTGCGCAGATGCCATATCCTGTCGCGCTTCATACCCTTGTAATTCATGGTTGTAGGTTGAGGCTCAATCTCGATATTATTGCCCGACATACTCACCGATCGTCCCACGAATCCCTGTTCGACGCCCTTGTTGACACTGAGCAGCACCACCATCATGAACATACCCCAGAACACGCCAAAGCCAGTGAGCAGCGAGCGTGTCTTCTGTCGCATTATGTTCTGTAGTATATCCCTCATAACGAATAATTATTTAGTGAATACCAATGCATCTACAATCTTCATCTTCCCGGCTTGGCGTGCAGGTATATATCCCGCAATCACACCTGCGATGATGATGATGGCGGTGATTGTCAATGTAGTGTAGAACGGCACATTGGGATTGACGAACACCAAGGTTCCGTCGCCGGCAGCCATCTCGGCAATGTCGCCAAGAGCCTTCAGGCAACCCAATCCGCAGAGCATTCCCACCATTCCCGAGAGGAATGATATTATCAATGCCTCGATTGTGACCAATAGGAAGATGTATGACTTGTGGCAGCCCAAGGCTCTCATCACTCCGAATTCCCTTGTGCGCTCCCTCACTGTGATGAGCATGATGTTCGACACACCCACCACACCGCCAAGCAGTGTGGCGAAGCCCACAATCCATACGAACGACTGTATGGAATGTAGTGTGTCCATCGTCACGAGATATTCGTCGTACATATTGAATATCAACAGTGCACTCGGGTCGCGTGGCGAGAAATTCCGGGCGTTGGCAAGTATGTGTTTTAGTGCGGAAGTGAATGTGGCGTTCTCTTCGCAGTCCTTCAACTTTTTCATTTTCAGCCATATTGCCGTCAGTCGGTTGTCGTGCACAAACAGTTGGGTGATGGTTGTGACAGGTGCGAACACGTCGTTTTGTGCCACATATTGTTTGGTGGGCTTATACACTCCCACGATGGTGAAGGGTCGGTCGGCCAATTTCACAGTCATGCCTATTGCGTCCTCAGCCCTCGATGTCTTGAGCAGGGCTTTCACGGTTGTCAATGAAATAACGCACACACTGCGTGCCATGTTCATGTCAAGGGCGTCGATACTTCGTCCTGCCACAATCCTTGCGTCCATAGCCTCCATGAATTTTGTTGAAGTGCCGTTCACGGTGCGCATCACGTGTTCCTTTCCGCATGCTATTTCCACGTTGCGCATGGCCTTGATAGGTATGGCGTGCTCCACATATTTTGCGAGTTTCTCTCCCAATAGGGCGGCATCCTTCTCCTCGATCCATATCTTCCTGTCCTTGCCATAACCGTTCCAGGGTAGGGAAGTGGTTCCTGTGGTAACCTTCACTGTGGCATTGACATTCGACCCGTATATCCGTTCCATACCGTTGACAAGTCCCCTTCCGGCTCCTATCAGCAGTATGAGGATGAATATTCCCCATGCTATCGAAAAGCCGGTGAGTCGTATGCGCCCTTTGTTCATTCGCATCGACAGTAAGACGTCAGCCAACAGTTCTTTTCTCATTCGTCCTTAACTTCTTTAACTTCCTTAACTTCCCCTACTCCCAAAGTATAACGCTAGTATTTGCCTACTCATATTGAGTTTCATCCTCGTCTGCTCAGACTGTAGTCTTGCCTCGTGCAGTCGAGAGTCGGCCTCGATGAGTTCGAGCCAAGTGGCGAGTCCACCCTCATATCTTGTCTTTTGGTATTCGTATGCCTGTTCGCGCTGTTTGACCAATGTCTGCAACTTAGCCTGTTGTCCGTCGTATTGCGATATGGCGAGTTGCAGTTTGGCGATTTCGTCGCTCAGGTTTTTCTTCTCCTCGTCGATGGCGAGTTGGGTGTCCCTCACGGCGAGGGTGGCCTGCCGTATCTTTCCCCTTGTGGTATATGCGTTGAAGATGGGTATAGACATCTTCAGTGCAATCACCTCGTTGTGGTTTTTCCAGAACTTCTTGTAATCCTCATACGACTCACCGCTCTTCAGTGCCGAGTAGCCGAAGATACCCAATGCCCCCGTGAGCGACAGTTTGGGATAAAGTTCGCTCTTAGCCTCCTTGAGTCGGTATTTGTCAGCCTCCATCTTCATGGTGAGTTGTCGTATGGCGGCATTATTGTTCACGTCGTTCGAGTCGCATGCCATAGTGTTGCTTTCTGCGATGTCGGCAATGTCAAAGTCGGCAGTGTCGTTGAGCATGATGGTTTGTGCCAATGCCAATCGTGCCGAGGCTATGTGATGCATGGCTTCAAGACAGTTGTATTCAGCCTCGGTCAGCGAACTGTTGGCCTCTGTCAGTTCACCCTCGCTCCTGCTGCCTCCATCCACGAGTGTCCTCACCATCTCCACCCGTTCTGCGGCAAGTTTGCGCTCGGTCTCCACTATGCGGTATTGGCTCTTGGCATAGAGCAGTTGCAGATATTCCATGGCAATCTTCATACTGATGTCTTTCTCCGCCTTGTTTCGTGCCTCCTCAAGTGATTTCAACTGCATTTCCTCCGCATTCTTGGCAAATCGTCTGCCGCCACTGATGTCGATGGGCAGTTCGGCGGTTACTACAGCCGGGGCATATACAAAACTCTGTCGGAGCAGCAGGTCGAGACTCATACCGAAGTTGAGCATAGCCGAGAGGTCGGCATTCACAGTTGGCATCCACGATTTGCTTGCCGTCTTATATGTCTCCTCCTGCGTCCTTATCGCCACGTCAGAGCGTTTCAGCGTCAAGTCGTTGCGTGTGGCATATGCAATACACTCGTCGAGAGTCCATTGCTTCTGTGCATTCACGGCAATGCTCATGCACGCCAAGTATAGTGATAGTATGATTCTTGTAGTCATAGTCCTTGCCATTGGTTATTTCGCTAATCCTCTCAACAGGTCGCCACGCTTCGCTCCGCTTGTCAGTTCCACGTATAGTCCGTCGCTGCTGCCCAATTCCACGGGTGTTCGCTTGAATTCCTGCTTGGTCTTGTCCTCGGGAGCAGAGGTGAGAATCCACACGAAAGCCTTGCCTGTGGCATCGTCGAACTCCACCGCCGCCTCGTCCACGCTCAGCACTCCACGATGGGTGTTGGTGACAATCTTGGCGTTGGCACTGTATCCCGACCTTATACTCATACCCTCGGGCAGCGATGCTCTCGCCTTTACCTCAAAGAGGGTAGTGCCGTTGCGTTCGGTGCTCTTTGTGGATATGTATTCCAACGAGGCTTTGATGGTCTCGCCCTTTTTCGCTCCTACAATGATACTGACGGGCATCCCTGCGCGTATGTTCTCCACCTCGGTCTCATCCACGTGTCCCTTGAAGACAATCTCGTCCATACTTGCCACTATAGCCACCGTGGTGCCTTCGGAGTATTCACTAATGGCTACAACGGCATCGCCCGCCTTCACCGGCAGGTCGATTACGGTGCCACTGATAGGACTGCGCACGATGGTGGCATTGGCAGTAGCCACACTCTCGCCTGTCTTCATCACTCTCATCGCATCTGCTGCTCCCCTCACTTCTGCTTCGGCCTGTCTGTATGCGCTCTCCGCCTTCTCGTAGTCTTGTCGGGCCACGGCTTTCTTTTCATACAGCGACTTTATGCGCAGGTATTCGCGCTTAGCCTCGTCGCGTTGCAGTTGGGCAATCTCCCATCTGTTTTTGGCTTCGCTCACTCCGGCAGTGTTAGGCGTCACACTGATTCGGGCGATAGGTTGTCCCTTGCTCACCTTGTCGCCCGCCTTCACGAGCATTTCGGCAATGGTGCCTGTGGCTTGCGGTCTCACCATTATCTCCTCTCGTGCTTCCAGGTGTCCCATCGCCGTGATACTCTCCTCGATGTCCCTTGGCTCCACTTTGCAGAGGGCATATTCCACTGGTTCCTCCTGCGACTGGTCCCACAGCCACCAGAAGGTGCAAACAACTATGGCGGCAGCTGCCACCCAACCCAATTTATGGATATTTTCCTTCGTTTTCTCTTTCATCAATATCTTATTTGTCTATAGTTTGTTGCAAAGGTAGCAATAATAATTCAATAAATGCAATTCTAATAGTTAAATTTC
>CALZYS010000138.1 GCA_945830345.1 uncultured Prevotella sp. | reverse complement strand
ATATCCTCCTTATGCTTCTCGATGAAGTCGGGATCCTCAGCCACCCAGTCTCTCATGTTGTAGAGGAAGGATGTCTTGAGTCCGCTGAAACTGTAGTTGAGGTCGGGTATCTGCGGTTCGGCAAACTTATATGCATACGGATTGCCCTGGCGAGCCAGACGGTCGATAATCGGTCCTCCGGGATAACCCAGCCCCATCACCTTCGAGCATTTGTCGATAGCCTCACCAGCAGCATCGTCTATTGTCTGTCCGAGAACCTCCATGTCATTGTAGGCATTCACCTTGACAATCTGCGAGTTGCCTCCGCTCACCAACAGGCAGAGGAACGGCAGCGGTGGAGCCGACGTGTCGTCGTCGCTCTCCTTGATGAAATGTGCCATCACATGTCCCTGCAAGTGATTGACATCGATAAGCGGAATACCGAGAGCGCGAGCAAAGCCCTTGGCAAAGCTCACTCCCACGAGCAGCGAACCCATCAACCCTGGACCTCGTGTGAAAGCCACAGCCGAGAGTTGTTCCTTGGTGATGCCAGCCTTCTTGATGGCTTGGTCAACCACCGGCACGACATTCTGCTGATGAGCCCTCGAAGCCAGTTCGGGCACCACTCCGCCGTAGGCCTTGTGCACATCCTGACTGGCCGTGACATTGCTCAGCAGAACACCATTGCGAAGCACTGCCGCCGACGTGTCGTCGCAACTGCTCTCTATCCCTAGTATATAAATATCCTTCTTTTCTTCCATTTACACCTTATTATATATATTAATAAGTCAAAATCTCCACTCCATGTTCGGTCATGAGGAATGTGTGCTCCCATTGCGCACTCGGCAGTTCGTCGCCAGTGATAACCTCCCAACCATATTCGTCGTCGGCATCGATAAACACCTTCCATGTACCCTGGTTGATCATCGGTTCGATGGTGAACACCATTCCGGGGACGAGCAGCATGCCAGTGTTGCGATGACCTACGTGCGACACCTCTGGATCTTCATGAAAATGCAATCCCACACCATGACCAGTGAGATCTCTCACCACACCATAGCCATATTTCTCGGCATGCTTCTGCACTGCATGACCGATGTCGCCCACATATCCCCATGGCTTGGCAGCCTCGGCACCCACTTCAAGGCACTCCTTAGCCACCCTCACCAGCTGTTCCTTCTCGGGAGTTGTCTTGCCTATGACAAACATACGCGATGCGTCGGCATAATAGCCGTCGAGGATAGTAGTGAAATCCACGTTGACGATGTCTCCCTCGCGGAGCACATCCTCCTCCTTAGGAATACCGTGGCACACCACCTCGTTGATACTCGTGCACACACACTTGGGGAATCCCTCATAACCCAAGCAAGCCGGAGTTGCACCATGACTTGTGCAATAGTCATAGCATATCTTGTCGATTTCGAGGGTAGTCATTCCCGCATGTATATTCTTGGCAACCTCGTCGAGCACACCCGTGTTCACCACACCGCTCCGCCTGATGCCCTCAATCTGTTCGGGAGTCTTAATCAGGTCGCGCGTGGGGACGAGCTTTCCGCGTTTTTCCAATTCTATAATCCGCTTGTCCATCTCGGTCAGCGGCTGTCCTGGCAAGGCATGCCATCTTCTTTTCTTTCCAAACATATATTATGCTAAAATTCTTTTTCGGCTGCAAAGTTACAATAATTTTGCGAAACAAGCAAAAAAATACGAGTTTTCTATCCTATACAAGTATTAAAATAGATAAAAAACACCCCAGGATACAAAAACACCCCAGGATACAGTATCACTACACCTCCTGGGGCCTTACCTTAAAAAGACACCTATTGAAATAACTGTATATCTTAGCACACACGGCAACAACCTTTCACATTGCCGCCCTGGTGGATATTGCAAATTCTAAAACTTATGATTTTCTGGTAATCATGCTTAGTCATTAGCATCCGCAAAAGTACTACTTTTTTTTGATTCCACAAGCATTTTGACTGATTTTATTGCTAAAAAAATATAAAATGGCATTCTTTTGATATCTTTTTCTGACTTTTATGATGTATTTTTATATTTTATGACTAACTTTGCAAGAAAATAATACGAGATATGGCAATAGTAAAAAATGGCGATTTTAGCGGAAGCATAGGAGGATATGTCTATCAGAACTCCATGGGGCAGTTGATAATTAGGGAAAAACCCGCTCACTATCACGACAGGAAATCTCCTGAACAAGTCAAGCAGAGAAGCAAACTGAAGAGAGTGACCGAACTCTACGGTTTGCTCAAGCATGCTGTTGCCGAATGTTTCGAGACGAAGGATACCCCAACAAGGGATTATGACAGATTCAAAAAGCTGAACATGAATTCAGAGGACATCATTGTCTCCGAAGGCTCGCTGCCGACGCTGAATTGCCGATGGGAAGACGGAGTGCTGTCATTCGAGATGATCAAGAATGACTGGAAACCTCTCGACACGCTGAGGCTCATCTCAATGCACGACGGATATGCCACTCATACGGACACCATCATCAACACGCCCAAGGAATGCATCTTCAGCAGCCAACCACTGCCCGAAGGACTTCATGCCTTTGTCCACTTGCGCCATCACAAGAACAAGCGCGTGGTCTCATCACAACATCTGAAGAAATACCCAGAATAGCCTCCGGCTCCACTCCAAGTAGGCACCTAAGTCGTTGCTACTCCACTCTCCCATCGAATTTACATCGAATTTGCATCGAATTTGCATCGGCTTTGCAACGGAGGTACAACGAAGGAACAACGGAGGTGCAATGGAGGGACCAACATAGAAAAAACAAACAAGAAGTATAAGACGAAATGAAAAAACGTATAGCAACAATAACATTCATGCTTCTGGCCATAAGCTTACAACTGTGGTGTGGCAATCACAAGTTTAAGTCCGACTACATCGACTCTCTGCATACCGATGTGGAAAGTCATATCTATGACAAGGATGTGACCAAGCGCATCGACAAACTGATGAAGGCATCAAAAGAAGCTAAAGACGACAGAGGCATAGCAATGGCCTACAAGCAGTATATATTTGTCACCTCGCTATGGCAGGGCCAACCGGATAAAGCCCAGGCCATGCTTAAGGATATGTATAGGGATGTGAAGGACAAGAATAAGCAGGAGCTGAGTTTTATCAATGCCTACAAATATATAATCTACGGATTCCAGGATCTGGGACGCTATCATTCGGCTATAGCCGCAGCCAAGGAGATGGCAAACAACATCAGTTCGCCAAAGGTGTTCACCATAGCCCATTTCGCCATATATGAGTGCTACAAGGACATGCGTCTGGAGGATATGGAATTAAAGGAACTCTCCCTGCTCATCAAGAATATTGAGAAAGGCAACAATTATATGTCTGCCAATATCTATACGTATGCCGCACTGTCGTATATTGACGCCGACAGGCAATATGACGCCCAGGCACTGTCATGCCTTGTCAAGGCCGAGTCGATAAGCACCGCCAACAAGGGCAAGACGAATGACGCCATGCGCGACTTCCGGGAGAATTTTCTGTGGTACACCTATGCCTATTATCACCTAAAAGCAAAGAAAGGAAGCATCGACAAGGCGCATTATTATATGGAGCTGCTTGAAGAAGACAAATCTGATGACTCCCGCCGACTACTCTATGCCCTGCGTATGGAGGAGAATATGAATGCAGGACGATGGAAGGAAGCCCTCGCGGCGAGCGACTCGTTGGTGAAAATCAAACAGGAGATGGACATCATGCCATATACCGAAGCATATTATTCTGACATGGCGACTATTTACAAGGGATTGCATGATTATCCCAAGGCACTTGAATACATGGAAAGATTCAAGGCCCTCAACGACTCCAACCGCATACGCCAATCGCTCAGCAACAGTGAGGAGATGTCGGAACTGCTCAACGTAAAGCAGTATGAATACGAGAACATGCGGCTGCAGAACGTGATTAAAGACAGGAAGTTGCTTACTGCAAACATAATCATTGGGCTAATATTGGTGGTATTGGTGTTGCTGGTATTGGTAATAGTGCAGCAAGTGAGAGCCTCACGCCAGCTCAAGGCTGCCAATGCCACCATCACCAAGGCCTACCAAAGGACCGAGCATGCCTTAGCGGTGAAAAACTCATTCATCAAGAGCATCAAGCACGAGATACGCACACCGCTCAACGGCATAGTGGGATTCTCGCAGGTGCTCACCTCAATGTTATACGACAAGGAGGAATATAAGCAGATGACCGACGTGATTATCGAGAAGAGCAACCAGCTGACCAAGATTATCGACGACGTTCTGTATGCCTCTGACATACAGAATATCCCTGTCAACCTAGAGCCGGTGAGCATAGGTGACTTAATAGTTAATATCAGTGACAACTACAGAGGGGTGATGCCCAAAGACGGAGAGATGATTGTCGCGCCCGTCAGTGATGGCATTACGGTGAACACCGACCGCACCCTTCTCTCCAAGGCACTGACCTTGGTGGTGGACAATGCAGTGAAATTTGCAGGCAACAGCCTCATCACCATTTCAGCCAAACAACACGACAGCCACACTGAAATAACAGTAAGCGACTGCGGCAAGGGCATACCCAAGGACAAGAGCGAGTGGGTGTTTAAGGAGTTTACCAAGGTAGATGATTTCACCCAAGGCACTGGTTTGGGATTGGCGATATGCCGCGAAGTGATGAAACGTCTGCAAGGCTCCATCCATGTAGATACCAACTACACCAAGGGATGCCGCATGGTGATTACTCTGCCCTACGATGGTATTGCCTCATCCTGACCTCCTTATATAAATGAGGAGATGCGTCAGAGGTGTCAAAGTGTCAGTGTCAAAGGTGTCAAACTGTATTTTACATCTCATAGCAAAGGCAGTTGATTATTGTGAAAGAACAACATTTGGGCGCACTTTTTGAATAAAAACGAATTATTTTCCTCAAATTCCTTTGCCGTTTCGGGAATAATGCGTATATTTGCAGCGGTTAAACATACTACGCTTATGATTACGAGTAGAGAATGTATCAGCAAAATCATTCCATACAAGGATGAAATAATGTCTAAATATG
>CALZYS010000137.1 GCA_945830345.1 uncultured Prevotella sp. | reverse complement strand
TCGCTCCCCGTCTGTCATTCTTCTGGGCAATCGGCGTAAACCACTTCATGGAGATAGCCAAGATGCGTGCAGGCCGTCTGTTGTGGGCAAAGATTGTGAAGAGCTTCGGTGCCAAGAACCCGAAGTCGCTCGCTCTGCGTACTCACTCACAGACATCAGGATGGTCGCTCACCGAGCAGGACCCGTTCAACAACGTTGGTCGTACCTGTATCGAGGCTATGGCAGCAGTGTTGGGTCACACCCAGTCGCTCCACACCAACGCCCTCGACGAGGCTATCGCCCTGCCAACCGACTTCTCCGCACGTATCGCACGTAACACTCAGATCTATATCCAGAACGAGACCAAGGTGTGCAAGCACATCGACCCATGGGCTGGTTCTTATTATGTAGAGACCCTCACCAACGAGCTCGTTCACAAGGCTTGGGAGCATATCCAGGAAATCGAGAAGCTCGGCGGTATGGCCAAGGCTATCGAGACAGGTGTGCCCAAGATGCGTATCGAGGAGGCTGCCGCTCGTACTCAGGCCCGTATCGACTCAGGCGTGCAGACCATCGTCGGCACCAACAAGTATCGCCTCGACCATGAGGATCCCATCGACATCCTCGAAGTGGATAACACTGCTGTGCGCAAGCAGCAGGAGGAGAGTCTTGCCAAGGTGCGCGCCGCCCGCGACGAGGAGGCTTGCAAGGCTGCTCTTGCCAAGCTCACCGAGATTGTCCGCACAGGCGAAGGCAACCTGTTGGCTCAGGCTATCGAGTGTGCCAAGTTGCGTTGTACATTGGGAGAAATCAGTGACGCCTGCGAGGAAATCGTGGGACGTTACAAGGCAGTAATCAGAACTATTTCAGGCGTGTATTCATCAGAAAGTAAGAACGACAGCGACTTCGATTTGGCTTGCAAGCTCACTGAGGAGTTCGCAGAGAAGGAAGGACGTCGTCCGCGTATCTTCGTTGCCAAGATGGGTCAGGACGGTCACGACCGTGGTGCAAAGGTAGTGGCAACAGGTTATGCCGACTGCGGTTTCGACGTGGATATGGGACCTCTGTTCCAGACTCCTGCCGAGGCTGCCCGCGAGGCAGTGGAGAACGACGTTCACATCGTGGGTGTCAGCTCTCTTGCCGCAGGTCACAAGACCCTCGTGCCGCAGCTCATCGACGAGCTCAAGAAGTTGGGTCGTGAGGACATCATGGTTATCGCCGGTGGTGTCATCCCCGCACAGGATTACGACTTCCTCTATCAGGCAGGCGTAGCCGCCATCTTCGGTCCTGGTACATCAGTTGCCAAGGCTGCCGTCGAGATGATGAACATCCTGCTGGATAAGTAGTAATTTTTTTTTAATACAGAGACACGGAGACACAGAGAGTAAAAAACTCTGTAACTCTGTGTCTCTGTGTTTTCAATCAAAAACAAACATAAACATGAATATTTCCGAATCGCGCAGCAGTATGCTGCATGGAGTGCTGCTCATGGTGCTGTTTTCGTGTGCAGCTTTTTATATCGGCGAGATGGAGTGGGTGAGGGCTATGTCCTTCAGTCCGATGATTGTCGGTATCATTCTTGGTATGCTTTATGCCAATAGTCTTCGTAATAATTTGCCAGAGACGTGGGTACCGGGCATACAGTTCTGTTCCAAGCGGGTGCTGCGTTTCGGTATCATCCTCTATGGATTTCGGTTGACATTCCAGGACATTACGGCAGTGGGTCTTCCTGCCATTATCATTGATGCGATTATTGTTGTGGGCACCATCTTGATTGGTGTCTTTGTAGGTCGCCTTCTGAAGATGGACAGGGGCATCGCCCTCCTCACCTCCGTCGGTTCCGCCATCTGCGGTGCGGCAGCGGTGTTGGGTGCAGAGTCGGCATTGCGAGTAAAGCCTTATAAGACGGCAGTGTCGGTGGCTACGGTGGTTATCTTCGGAACCACCGCCATGTTCCTCTATCCCGCCCTTTATCGTGCTGGAGTCTTCGACCTCGATCCCCAGGCTATGGGAATATACACTGGAAGCACCGTCCATGAGGTGGCTCATGTTGTTGGAGCCGGCAATGCCATGGGAGCAGAAGTGAGCAGTTGTGCCATCATCGTCAAGATGATTCGTGTGATGATGCTCGTTCCTGTCTTGCTCTATCTCACGTGGGATGTAGCACGTCAGATGCGTCGCAATCCTGAGATGGCTGCTCAGAGTGGCAAGGGCAAGATCAACATCCCCTGGTTTGCCATCCTCTTCCTCGTAGTCATCTGCTTCAACAGTTTCGACCTCCTGCCTTCAGGTCTCGTTGATTTCATCAACACGTTCGACACGTTCCTCCTCACCATGGCAATGACAGCCTTGGGTGCCGAGACCAGTATCGAGAAATTCAAGAAGGCAGGCGCCAAACCGTTCATCCTTGCCGCAGTCCTCTTCGTATGGCTCATCGGCGGAGGCTACTGTATGGCAAAGTTCCTCGTACCAATGATTTATTAAAAAAATAAACATCATGGACATTTTATTATCACTTATTCCCATTGCATTGCTGATACTGCTGATGGCAGTGTTCAAGCAACCGGGCGACCGTAGCAGTCTCATCACTCTCGTTGTCACCGCAGTCATTGTCATCTTTGGCTTTGGCATGTCTTTCCACGATATGTCGTTCTCGTTCCTCTATGGAGCCACCAAGGCCATATCGCCCATCCTCGTCATCATTCTGATGGCAATCTTCAGCTATAACACCCTCTTGCTCACAGGCAAGATGGAGGTCATCAAGCGCCAGTTCTCAATGATTTCCACCGACCGCAGCATCCAGGTGTTGCTCATGACATGGGGCTTTGGCGGAATACTCGAGGCTATGGCTGGATTCGGTACGGCAGTGGCTATTCCCGCCGCCATACTCATCAGTCTTGGCTACAAACCGATTTTCTCGGCTGTCGTATGCCTTATTGCCAACAGTGTAGCCACCACCTTCGGTGCCATCGGTACTCCTGTCATTGTCCTTGCCAATGAGACGGGGCTTGATGTCAACGTCCTCGCCTCCAACATCGTCTTGCAGTTGGCTCCGCTGATGTTCATCATACCTTTTATTATAGTATATATGGCAGACAGCCGCAAGGAGGCTCTGCTCAAGAATATCATCCTCTCGCTTGTAGTGGGAGCAGTGTCATTAGGCAGCCAGTATGCCGCCGCCTTGTATATGGGAGCCGAGTCGCCGGCTATCATCGGTAGTTTGCTTTCGATTATCGTGATTGTCATTGCCGCACGCTTTGTCAAGGGCGAGAAAGTAGAGGAGACGGCCGACCAACCGAAGTCGAGTGTTGGCGAACTGCTCAATGCATGGAGTGTATATCTGCTCATTCTCCTCTTGGTGATTGTCACCAGTCCTCTGTTCCCCTCACTTCGTGCCACACTCAGCAGTGCCCTTGTCACAACAATCCATTTCCCCGTGGATAGCATCAGCGACTATAAGATTTCGTGGCTCACCCATGCCGGAGTATTGCTCTTCGTCGGCACATTCATCGGCGGACTCATCCAGGGAGCATCCGTGAGCGGCATCTTCAAGACCTTGTGGAAAACCGTTAAGGGACTCAAGGCAACATTGATAACAGTCATCTGTCTTGTAGGCTTCTCCACCGTGATGGATTATGCAGGAATGATAACAGTGATTGCCGGCGGACTTGCTGCCGCCACAGGTTCACTCTATCCGTTGTTCGCCCCGTTGGTGGGAGGCATTGGCACCTTCATCACAGGTAGCGACACATCCGCCAACATCCTCTTTGGCAAGATGCAATCCACAGTGGCAGGACATATCAATGTCTCCCCCGAATGGCTTGCAGCCAGCAACTCCGTGGGAGCCACCGGTGGTAAGATTATCTCTCCGCAGAGCATTGCCATCGCCACCTCCGCCTGCTCGCTCCAGGGCAAGGAGGGCGAGATACTCAAGAAGTCGATGCCCTGGGCCATCCTCTACATCGTCATCTCTGGCCTAATGGTATATATCCTCGTGTAGGATAATAACATTAAGCTATAATACGATAACTCCTCTATATCCCATGAAAAACATGCGATTTAGAGGAGTTATCTTATTTTTCCTATTTAAAACGGATTTTTTTGACTAAATAATATAAAAAAAGAGGAACATCCTTTGGTGTTTTGCGTTCTTTTCACTAATTTTGCAGATAGAATTACAAGAAATCCGAATATGCCTACAAACAAGAATGCTGCAATTCGCTATCAGACGCTCGATAAATGTTTTCGAGACCGTCGGCACAGGTACTACTTAGAAGACCTCATCGACAAATGCGAAGAGGCCTTGTACTACTATAATGGTATTGGAGGAGTCAGCCGCCGTCAAGTTTTCGAAGATATTAAGTTTATGGAGAGCGAAACAGGTTGGAGCATACCTCTTGAAAGACATCAAGACGGCAGAAGGGTTTACTATCGTTACAGCGACCCGGACTTCACCATCAATGCCCAACCTTTGACCGAAGAAGAAGCAAACCAGCTACGTGCGGTAATAGTCACACTCGGACGTTTCAGAGGACTTCCGAGTAATGCATGGATTGATGAAGTCATCTCTAATCTTGAACGGAGATTTGGACTGCATGGTGAGAATGAAAACATCATCGGCTTTGAGCAGAATCCCTTCCTGAAAGGATTGAACTTGTTGCCTGAAATCATTGATTCTTCAGTTAATCATCAAGTGCTTAAAATAGCCTATCGCAATTACAAGAATAGTGAAGAGATACGTAAGGTTGTGGTACACCCTTGGTACGTCAAGCAGTATAATAACCGGTGGTTTCTGATGGCTTACGAAGCAGATGAAGACCGCATCACCAACTTTGCCCTCGACCGCATTCAAGAATTGGAGGTAGAGGAAAACGTTGCTTTTATCCCCAATAAGGAGATTGATTTTGAGCATTATTTCGACGATGTCTTCGGTGTAACCATACCACCGTCAGACGTAGAAAAGATAAGAGTTGTGCTTCAATTCTCCCCGAAGCAATATCCATATATTGTATCAAAACCGCTGCACCACTCGCAAGAAATTGTTGATGACGAAAACTGCATTTTGGCAGTAGAAGTACGTCCCACATACGAGT
>CALZYS010000136.1 GCA_945830345.1 uncultured Prevotella sp. | reverse complement strand
AGACTCTCGACATAGCGACGCTGACCTTCGGCATAGAGAGTGTCGAAGGCAAGCGACGACTTGCCCGAACCACTCACTCCGGTGATAACCACCAGTTTGTTGCGGGGTATCTTCAGGTCAACATTCTTGAGGTTGTTTACCCTCGCCCCCTTTATCTCTATATAATTACTCATTCCTAATTCCTCATCCCTAATTCCTAATTCCTCATCCCTAATTCCTAATTCCTCATCCCTAATTCCTAATTACTCATAAACGTCCTCAATGTCATTCACCTCTGTCATGTCGTCGTCAGTAATGAGACATGGATTGAAGTCGTGAGGCATATCGAATATCTGATTGTCGTTGTATTCCAAACGGCGGTCGGCATACAGTTTCTGCATGTAATATGCCCATATAGGCAGGGCCATGGTGGCACCCTGTCCCATCTGCATCGAGTCGAAGTGGATGTCGCGGTCATCTCCACCCACCCACACTCCACTGACGAGTGTAGGGGTGAGACCCATAAACCAGGCATCACTGTTGTTGTTGGTTGTACCGGTTTTGCCACCAATCTCACCCTTGAGGTTGTACTTATAGCGAATACGTCCACCCGTACCGCCGTCAATCACTCCACGAAGCATGTAGAGCATCTTGTCGGCACTCTCCTGGCTGATTACCTCATTCATTCGCGGTTGGAACTGGGCTATCACGTTGCCCTCGTTGTCCTCAATCTTTGTGACGAACAGAGGCGCACTGCGTATTCCATGGTTGACGAAGGTGGTATAGGCACTCACCATCTCGCCCACGGAAATCTCGCACGGACCGAGACACAGAGCCATCGAGGGATGGATGTCGGGATTCTTTATACCGTAGTTCTCAAGCAAATCCACAAACTGCTGCGGCGAGAGCTTGCTCATGAGATAAGCCGAAATCCAGTTGTTAGACTGTGCCAATCCCCATTTCAGTGTCACCATCTCTCCATAGCGACGGCGGTTGGAATTGCGCGGTGTCCATGGTTGCCCAGCCACATAATATGTCTGCTGCACATTGGGAGCCACGTCGCAAGGCGAAAAACCGTTCTCCATGGCAAGCGAATAGAGGAAGGGCTTGATGGTAGAACCCACCTGGCGACGTCCGTCCATACACATGTCGTAGTTGAAGTGGATGAAGTTCATGCCACCCACGTATGCCTTGACATGACCGTTCTGCGGGCACATACTCATGAATCCGCAACGCAGGAACGATTTATAATATTTGATGGAGTCGAGCGGAGTCATTGTGGTATCCACCTCACCGTGATAAGTGAAGATGCTCATCGGCACGGGGGTGCGGAACGAGCGTGAAATTTCCTCGTCGGATGCACCTTGCTCCTTGAGTACGCGATAACGCTCACTCTGATTGACCGACCTCGTGAGAATCTTCTTCACCTGCTGGGCAGTGAGACTGCCAGAGAACGGTGCAGTCTTCTTGCCTCGCAGTTCGCGACTGAACGCCGGTTGCAGGAACTTGACGATATGCTCACGTATTGCTTCCTCGGCATACTCTTGCATTCGCGAGTCGATAGTGGTATATACCTTCAGTCCGTCGGTATATACATTATATGGTGTACCGTCTTTCTTCGTGTTCTTGTTGCACCAACCGTATAGCGGGTCGGTCTCCCAGTTGATAGAGTCGCGATAGAATCCGGCATAGTTCCATGATGGATACCTGTCTCTCTCAGGACGCTTTGCCATCATATACAATCTCAGGAAATCGCGGAAATACACAGCCACACCATCCTTATGGTCGGATACGTGGAAGTTGAGGTCGAGCGGCTTTGCCGAGTTGTCGCTGTACTCCTGTTCGGTGATATATCCCGCCTTCACCATCTGCTGGAGCACCACATTGCGGCGGTCGCGGCAACGCTCAGGATTGCGCACGGGATTGAAGTATGAGGGGTTCTTGCACAGTCCCACAAGTGTGGCTGCCTCATTCAGGGTGAGGTCTTTGGGCTCCTTGCCGAAATAAGTGTTGGCAGCGGTCTTGATACCAACTGCATTATGCAGGAAGTCGAAGTAGTTGAGATACATGGCAATAATCTCATCCTTGGTGTAGAATTTTTCAATCTTCACCGCTATCACCCACTCGATAGGTTTCTGCAGTGCGCGCTCCATCACACTGTGAGCCTTGCCCGAATAGAGCTGCTTGGCAAGCTGCTGGGTGATAGTCGAACCTCCACCTGCATTCATCTGTCCAAGCAGTCCGCGCTTGATGACAGCTCGTCCAAGGGCATAGAAGTCGATGCCCGAGTGGTCGTAGAATCTGGCATCCTCTGTGGCAACAAGAGCTTTGACTATGTTCGGCGACAATTCGTTGTAATCCACACACACGCGGTTCTCCTTATTATAATTCCACGTACCCATCACCTTGCCGTCGGCAGAGAATACCTGCGTGGCAAATCTATTGATGGGGTTCTGCAAGTCCTCAATCGGCGGCATGTATCCAATCTTGCCCTCGGCTATCGCCCAGAACGCACCGGCACAACCCAAGACAACAACCACGAGCATGGCCCAAAGGAGGTGTATGAATGTCTTTCTCATTTCTTATAGCGAATGTTGAATATTTAATATTGAATGTTGAACATTTAATGTTGAATTGACGTGCATAAATCACGTATTTCCGTGCAAAATTAGTCATTTTCGGGCAAATATGAAAGAATTTACGCATTTTTCTGCAACTTTTAACCAATATATGGAGAAAAATGTGTAACTTAGCGGCGCAAAAAGAAAAAAAGATTACACAAGAGATGGAAAAGCATGATTTTGTGACTATCGCCAACCTCACCAAGGAGAAGATTCTCTACATGATTGAGCTGGCACAAGAATTCGAGCGACATCCCAACAGGGAACTGCTCAAGGGGAAGGTCGTGGCTACGCTCTTCTTTGAGCCATCAACACGCACACGACTGAGTTTTGAAACCGCAGCTAACCGACTCGGTGCACGCGTCATCGGGTTTGCCGACCCTAAGATAACAAGCGGCACCAAGGGCGAGACACTCAAGGACACTATCCTTATGGTGTCAAACTATGCCGACGTTATCGTGATGCGCCACTTTATCGAGGGCGCAGCACAGTATGCAGCGGAGGTGGCACCTATTCCTATCGTCAACGCTGGTGACGGAGCACACCAGCATCCCTCACAGTGCATGCTCGACCTCTACTCTATCTATAAGACCCAAGGCACTCTTGAAAACCTTAACATCTATCTTGTGGGCGACCTGAAATACGGGCGCACAGTACATTCATTGCTGATGGCAATGCGCCACTTCAATCCCACATTCCATTTCGTGGCACCCAAGGAACTGTCGATGCCGAATGAATACAAACTCTACTGCAAGGAGCATGGAATAAAATTCCAGGAGCACACAGCTTTCAACGAGAAGATTATCGCCGATGCCGACATCCTCTATATGACACGTGTGCAGAAGGAGCGTTTCTCCGACCTCATGGAATATGAGAGGGTGAAGAACATATACATCCTGCATAACGACATGCTCGCCTCGGCAAAACCGAACATGAAGATTCTGCACCCACTGCCACGTGTGAACGAGATTGCATACGACGTGGATACCAACCCCCATGCCTATTACATCCAACAGGCGGGCAACGGACTCTTCGCACGCCAGGCCATCTTCTGCGACGTGCTCGGCATAACGCTCGACGAAGTGAGAAACGACAAGACTATTATTAATTAGGAATTAGGGATTATGGCAAAGAATGAGATTATGGTGACCGCCATTGAGAATGGCACTGTCATCGACCACATACCGACTGAGAAGACATACGAGGTGGCAAGTCTTCTGCATCTGCAGGAACTGACCACACCGGTGACCATCGGTTGCAACTACCGCTCCAAGAAAATCGGACGCAAGGGAATCATCAAGGTGGCTGACAAATTCTTCACCGACGAAGAGATTTCACGCCTCTCGGTACTGGCACCCAACGTGGTGCTCAACATCATCAAGGACTACGAGGTGGTGGAGAAGAAGACCGTCATCACACCAGACGACATCAAGGGTATCGTGAAGTGCAACAACCCGAAGTGCATCACCAACAACGAACCGATGGACACCTTATTCCATGTAGTAGATAAGGAAAACGGCATCCTTAAGTGCCACTACTGCGAGAAGGAACAGGATATTAATAAGGTGGAGTTAGTGTAGTCCTTCGGAATCTAATTCCGAAGGAAATTAAAGAATTAAAGAATTAAATAATTAAATATTTAGTAACAAAAGAAAAAATGAAAAGAGATCAGGAGATTTTTGACCTTATCGAGAAAGAGCACCAGCGCCAGCTGAAAGGCATGGAACTGATTGCTTCGGAGAATTTTGTGAGTGACCAGGTGATGGAGGCAATGGGTTCTTACCTCACCAACAAGTATGCCGAGGGTTATCCTGGCAAGCGCTACTATGGCGGTTGCGGCGTGGTTGACCGGGTGGAGCAACTTGCCATTGATCGTGTATGCAAACTCTTCGGAGCTGAATATGCCAACGTGCAGCCTCACTCCGGTGCACAGGCCAATGCTGCCGTTCTGCTTGCAGTGCTTCAGCCAGGTGACACATTCATGGGTCTCAACCTCGCTCACGGTGGACACCTCTCTCACGGTTCAGCCGTCAACACTTCGGGTATTCTCTATCGTCCAGTAGGCTACGACCTCAACAAGGAGACCGGTCGCGTTGACTACGACGAGATGGAGAGACTCGCCATCGAGAACAAGCCAAAGCTCATCATCGGTGGTGGTTCGGCTTATAGCCGCGAATGGGACTACAAGCGCATGCGCGAGATTGCCGACAAGGTTGGCGCTCTCCTTATGATTGACATGGCTCACCCCGCAGGTCTTATCGCTGCAGGTCTGCTCGACAACCCCGTGAAGTATGCTCATATCGTGACATCAACAACCCACAAGACTCTTCGCGGTCCGCGTGGAGGTATCATCCTCATGGGCAAGGACTTCGAGAATCCTTGGGGATTGAAGACTCCTAAGGGTGTGACAAAGATGATGAGCCAGCTGCTCAACTCAGCCGTATTCCCCGGACAGCAGGGCGGTCCGCTTGAGCACGT
>CALZYS010000135.1 GCA_945830345.1 uncultured Prevotella sp. | reverse complement strand
GGTCGCGACCTCAGCGAATATATCCAGACTGAGAAGAGCGCATTTGGCAGAGGCGGTATGCATTCCAAATACACCACCGCCACCCGTGTGCAGCAGTCGGGCATCAAGGTGATCATTGCCAATGGCAAGCGCGAGAATATCCTCATCGACCTTATCGCCGATAAAGAGAATACTCCGCACACCACTTTCAGAATTAAGAATTAAAAATTAAGAATTAAGTATTAAAAAACAGCTCCCGTGCCCGTCGCATCAGCGGCGGGTCGAAAATAGAATATGAAAGAAGCCCTAAAGAAAACAAAAGCCGCCAGCCGCCTATTGGCTACAATCCCCGATGCCAAGCGCAACGAGGTTCTGCTCGCTGTGGCTGACGCCATCATCGCCAACAAAGAGCGCATCCTGAAGGCAAATGCCGAGGACTTGGCGAAGATGGACCCCAAGAATCCACTCTACGACCGTCTGCAGCTCACCGACAAGCGCCTCGAAGACATTGCCTCCGACATGCGCAACGTGAGCAAGTTGCCATCTCCATTGGGTCGCATACTCAAGGAGACAACACTTCCCAACGGTCTGAGACTCAAGCGAGTGAGCGTACCGTTTGGTGTCATAGGTATGATCTACGAAGCTCGTCCGAATGTCACCTTCGATGTCTTCTCGCTCTGTTTCAAGAGCGGCAATGCCTGTGTTCTCAAAGGCGGCAAGGATGCCGACCGCAGTAATCGTGTTGAGGTTGAGATCATACATGAGATACTGGAGGCTAACGGTATCAATCCTGATGTAGTCAACCTCTTGGAAGCCACTCACGAGGCTACAGCCGAAATGCTCAATGCCGTGGGATATATTGATGTATGTATTCCCCGTGGCGGTCGAAGGCTGATTGATTTCGTGCGCGACAATGCCAAGGTGCCCGTGATAGAGACTGGAGCGGGAGTCGTGCATGCCTACTTCGATGAGTATGGCGACCTTGAGATGGGCAAGCGCATCATCGACAATGCCAAGACGCGTCGTGTCAGTGTGTGCAACGCTCTCGACTGCCTCATCATCCATCGCTCGCGACTTGCCGACTTGCCAGCCTTGTTAGAGCCGGTGGTAAAGAAGAACGTAGAGATTGTATATGACGACTTCGGCACTGAGTTCATGGACTATAAGATGGCTGTGAAGGTAGTTGACTCTATCGACGAGGCCATAGAACATATCGCCACCTACGGCTCTGGTCATAGTGAATGTATCATCACCAATGACAAGGATAACGCCACAAAGTTCCAGCAACTCGTGGATGCCGCCTGTGTATATGTAAATGCCCCCACAAGCTTCACCGATGGAGCCCAGTTTGGACTCGGAGCGGAGATAGGTATCAGTACTCAGAAACTTGGCCCCCGTGGTCCCATGGGACTCGAAGAGATTACCACCTATAAGTGGCTTATCGAAGGAGAAGGACAGGTGAGGGAATAATTAAGAATTATGAATTAAAAATTAAGAAACAACGTTCGACGAAGTCAATTAAGAATTTGAATTTAGGATATGAAAACATTTATGAACGTACAAGACCTCGGAGACCTTCAGAAGGCTCTCCTTGAGGCAGAAGAGATAAAGAAAGACAGGTTCAAATATCAGAACCTCGGAAAGAACAAGACACTCATGATGGTGTTCTTCAACAACTCATTGCGCACACGCCTCTCTACCCAGAAGGCGGCAATGAACCTCGGCATGAACGTCATCGTGCTCGACGTGAATGCCGGAGCATGGAAGTTGGAGACAGAACGTGGAGTGATTATGGATGGCGACAAGAGCGAGCATCTGCTCGAAGCCATTCCCGTGATGGGATGCTATTGCGACCTCATCGGTGTGCGCTCATTCGCAGGTCTCACCGATCGCGAATACGACTATGCCGAAACCGTCATCAACCAGTTTATCAAGTATAGCGGTCGTCCCGTCTTTGCCATGGAGTCAGCCACCGTACACCCGTTGCAGGCCTTTGCCGACCTCATCACCATCAACGAGAATTTTGTTCCGACCAACGAGAAGAAGCGTCCTAAGGTTGTCCTCACATGGGCTCCCCATTGTCGTGCATTACCACAGGCTGTGCCCAACTCATTCGCCGAATGGATGAATGCCGCCGATGTCGATTTCGTTGTCACTCATCCCGAGGGCTATGAGCTCGACCCGAAGTTCGTGGGAAATGCCCGTGTGGAATACGACCAGATGAAGGCTCTCGAAGGTGCCGACTTCGTATATGCCAAGAACTGGAGTTGCCCGGGAGTGAGCAATCCCGCCGACTATGGTAAGATTCTCTCCAAGGATATGTCGTGGACCGTTGATGCCGCCCATATGGCAGTCACCAACAACGGTAAGTTCATGCACTGTCTTCCCGTTCGCCGAGGCCTCATCGTCACCGACGATGTGATTGAGAGCCCTAACTCGCTTGTAATCCCCGAGGCCGCCAATCGCGAGATTTCCGCCACGGTAGTTATCAAGCGTATGCTGGAGAGCCTTTAGTCGCGCAATGCGCGAGATTAAAGAATTAAAAAATTAAAGAATTAAAGTTATGGCTGCTCATAATGAATTAGGCAAGTGGGGCGAGGATATTGCCACCCGTTATCTTTCGGACAACGGGTATGCCATTATTGAGCGCGACTGGCATTGTGGGCGTCGTGATCTCGACATTATAGCCTCCAAAGACGACATGCTTATAATCGTTGAGGTCAAGACGCGCCATAATGCAGATTATACTCGACCAGAAGAGGCTGTTGGATATGATAAAGCCAAATCAATTGCCATAGCCTCAAATGCGTATGTAAAATCCCATCGGATTAATCTGCCAATACGTTTCGACATCATTGCAGTCACCGGCTCTCCCGATTCTGAATATCAAATTAGACACATCACCGACGCATTCTATCCTCCCATGAGATGACACATTACAATTCTAACTACATAACTCTAAATGAATAATATGAAATCAATAACCAAAAAGATTGCCGGCACGATTGTTCTTGCCGCATTAAATCTGACGACAGCCTTGGCACAAACAGATCCTAAGGTGGAGTATTTCGACATTAGCGATGTCAGACTGACGTCGAGTGCCTTCAAGCATGCCGAGGATATGGACATCCAGTATCTTCTCGCCCTTAATCCCGACCGCCTGCTCGCTCCCTATCTCAAGGGGGCAGGACTCACGCCAAAGGCGGAAAACTACTCCAACTGGGAGAATACAGGGCTTGACGGACATATCGGAGGCCATTATCTCTCAGCCCTCTCCTTTATGTATGCCGCCACTGGCAATGAGGAGATAGGAAGTCGTCTCGATTATGTTCTCTCTGAGATGAAACGTTGCCAAGACTCAGCTGGCGACGGTTATCTGTGTGGAGTGCCCGACGGACGGAAGATGTGGAAGGAGATTGAGCAAGGCAATGTGAGGGCAGCCACCTTCGGACTCAACGACCGATGGGTGCCTCTGTATAATATCCACAAGATTTATGCCGGATTGCGCGATGCCTATCTTGTGGCACATCGCGAGGAAGCCAAGGACATGCTCGTGAAACTCACCGACTGGATGGAGCGCACCACTGCCAACCTCACCGACGAGCAGATGCAGGACATGCTAAGAAGTGAGCATGGAGGACTCAACGAAACCTTTGCCGACGTTGCTGCCATCACGGGCGACAAGCGTTATCTGAAACTCGCCCATCGATTCAGTCATGAGATAATCCTTAATCCTCTGTTGAAACAGGAGGACAAACTGACGGGTATTCATGCTAATACACAGATACCAAAGGTTATCGGATTCAAGCGAATTGCCGACATAGAGAAGAACAACGAATGGAGTAAGGCAGCCGACTTCTTCTGGCAGACCGTTGTCAACAACCGCTCTATCACCATCGGCGGCAACAGTGTGTTCGAGCATTTCCATCCTGCCGACAACTTCGAGTCAATGCGCACCAGCGAACAAGGTCCCGAGACTTGTAACACCTATAATATGTTGCGCCTGACGAAGCTGCTTTATGCCACATCAGCCGATGCGCGATATATGGACTATTATGAGCGCGCCCTTTATAATCATATCCTCTCCACCCAAGACCCAGTGCAGGGAGGATTCGTATATTTCACCCCCATGCGCTCAGGACATTATCGCGTATATTCACAACCACAGACCAGCTTTTGGTGTTGTGTGGGCAGTGGACTCGAGAATCATGCCCGCTATGGCGAGATGATATATGCCCACAAGGGCAATGACCAGCTATACGTCAACCTCTTTATCCCCTCTACTCTGAAATGGGGCGACACCAATATTGAGCAGTCAACATCATTCCCAGATGAGGAGGGCACAAGCGTCACCGTCACCTCAAAAAAAGGAAAAACGAAGTTCACGCTTAACGTCCGTGTGCCCGAATGGGTGAATGCCAATGAACTCGCGCTCACCATCAACGGAAAGACAGAGAATGTGGAGATAGCCGACGGATATGTCAAACTGAAGCGCACATGGCAGAATGGCGACAAAGTGCATATCTCAATGCCTATGCACCTGAGAGCCATCGACATGCCCGACAACTCCCACAACTACTCGTTCCTCTACGGTCCTATCGTCCTTGCTTCGCGCATGGGAACACAACGTCAGGACGGCATGTTTGCCGATGACAGTCGTGGAGGGCATATCGCCCAAGGTCCTCGTCTGCCATTGCAGAATATGCCTGTGGTTGTTGGCACTCCGGATGACATCCTCTCGCATATCACCAAGACCGATGGCAAGATGGAATTCACGCTCAAGGGAGTAAGTCCCGAGAACTACGAAGGCATGAAACTCGAACCTTTCTATCGCATACACGAGTCACGATATATGGCTTATTGGCCTGTGTTGTCAGCCTCCGAAGTGCAGAAGCGTCAGGAGGAAGTGGCACGTCAGGAGAGTATAGCCCAAGCACTTGAGGCACGCACTGCCGACAAGGTGACCTGTGGCGAGCAGCAGCCCGAGAGCGACCACTTTGTCAAGATGGAGCAGAGCGGCACAGGCAACGACGGTGGTGTGCAGTGGCGCGAAACCCGCCAGTGGTTCTCCTATCGCATGAAGACCAACGGCCGCAAGATTACCGCCGTACGAATAGCCTTCCGCCCAGAGAACAACCGTGATGCCCGTGTGCTCATTGGCGACACCGAGATTGGTTCATTTGCCACTG
>CALZYS010000134.1 GCA_945830345.1 uncultured Prevotella sp. | reverse complement strand
GATTTTGTTCGAAAGCGGATGCAAAGGTACGCACTTTTTTTGAACCCACCAAATAAATTATCGAGAAATATGAATTAAATAACGTAATTTAACAAATATATTGCGAGGATATTACAATACACCTTATTATATTATATAGGATGTGTAAAAATGAGCCTTGCTCCATCTTTATAACTGGTATCAACCCAAATCTTTCCACCAAGTCGGGTAGTAAACTGCTGACATAACTGCAAACCGATGCCAGTGCCTTGTTTAAACTGATCGAGTTTGACAAAACGCTCAAAAACGCGTTCAGCATCTTCCTCAGGGATTCCACATCCATTATCAGTAACGGAGAAATACACCATCCCTTCATCATCCTTCTTGGTAATAGATAAAACAATAGCCCCATGTTCACTGAATTTGATACTATTAGTGAGGAGATTGACGAGTACTTGTCTTAGCCTTGCTTCGTCAGTAGAAATAATCAACATATCAAACTCACATTGCAAATCAAAAGAAATCGGTTTACGACACGTCACAATCATTGATTCGACAACAGACCTTCCCAAGGCCACTATATCGCAATCCTTCATATTGATAACCATTCTTCCTGTTTCAATGCGCGACAAATCAAGTACATCATTAATCAGATTAAGCAATGCATCCGAATTTTGCTTAATAATATCACTGAAATGCGCCTTTTCCTCATGCGAAAGAGTCATTTGGTCGCTTGTCAACAAACCAGAGAATCCTACTATGGAGTTGAGTGGAGTACGTATCTCATGACTCATGTTTGCAAGGAACGCCGATTTCATTCTATTAGATTCTTCAGCCTTATCCTTTGCAATAAGCAGTTCCTCGCTTTGAGCCTGCAGTTCTACCTTCATTCTACGAAGTTTCAATACAAAATGCAGTGTGACCAACTGTGAAAGAACTAATATCACAGCAAGTACTCCTGCACCGATAAACCAATCCTTATATTCTTCGATAAACGAAACAGGAGCATTCAACAATTTGCATTCAGAAGGCAAACTATCCTTAAGAAGCTTGAAACTCTCCATAAGCTGATAATCGAAATTCGATGTATTTGAAACATACACCAGTCCTTGCGACTCAAACCGTTCCAAATACGCCATACAAATCTCAGACAATCTCTCACCATCATGGCGGAAATCAGGATAATAGCCCCCCAATTGCTAGTCCGTTCATACCGATACCAGAAATAGTGAAAACAGGCAATGTGGGATTAGCCTCACGGATTTGTGTTGAGGAATTGCCCATGACAAAATTCTCGTTGCAATCCACTCTCCACGTTCCTAAAAGGAGAGCCTTGTCGTGCGACATCCGTCTTATTGTCTGAAGCATACTTGAATACGACAAAGTTCTTCCATCGATATAATGTAGTTTGATATTAGCCAATCCCGCCATCTTGTCTCTTACCAAAGCCTGCATGGTCACTCCACCTAAAGAATTATCTGTAAGAAGATAAAAATCTGAGAGTTCCGGATATAGTTTGTGAATTATTTGCAGATTTTTTTCTATATCAAAATACATGAGTATTCCGCCAACGATATTAAAATCACGGAAATCAGAACGGATATTCTTTGAAACTGGTTGCCACTTACGAATATCCACCGAGTCATTAGGGAGAGACACTATGTTTGCACTACATGAACCCACGACAATAGGTATATTCTTGTATATCGGCTCATCCAAAGACAAATATGTGGAAACTGCCTCACGTCCAATAAGTACAACAAGTGCAGGACAATGGCCATCAAACATATACTTGCCGAGAATACTTTTCATTCTGCCCTTCAAGGAAAACAACTCCTTAATTCCGGTACATTCCATACTCTCTATTATGACTTGACGTGACGGATCTATCTCGTTGCACCTTTTTACAAAAGGTTCGAGAGTCTCTGCAGTATTCCTTGAATCCGTATTATAAGAACAGATAAAGAGAATACTATTCGAAATAGCCGGTTTGGAGTTTTTTTCACTTTCGGCAACAACATTTTGGCTGGTCACATTATTATTTCCGTCTGCAAAAGAATCTGATGAGAAAATAACAGCGATCAGAAAAAATACCATATATAGTATGCGTGATAATCCATTCATGGTGCAAAATTACAAAAAAAACATCAATTTATCTAATTCTTTAGATGTTTTTTTCAGTAATATGGGAATTTTTTTGTATTTTTGCAATCGTATGGACGTAATAATGATAAGACACACGAGCGTAGGCGTGCCAAAAGGCACATGCTACGGATGGTCGGATGTGCCAGTAGCTGACACATTCGAAGCAGAGGCTATGCAAACCAGCAAGAACCTCAATGAGATACTTTCTGACGGTATTGTGCCTGACAGAATCTATTCGTCACCACTGACAAGAGCGATGAAATTGTCGAAATATTGCGGCTACCCCAATCCCGAGAAAGACGACCGGTTGAAGGAGATGAACATGGGAGAATGGGAGATGCAGAAATATGACGAGATCAAGGACGATGCCCTACAGATGTGGTATGACGACTATATGCATCTTAGAGCAACAGGAGGGGAAGGTTTTCCCGACCTATATAAAAGAGTAACAGATTTCTTGGATGAACTGAAAGAAAAAGAATACCGCCGTGTGGTGATATTCGCACACGGCGGTGTATTGCTTTGCGCAGGAATATATGCTGGTTTATTCCCGGCAGAGGGATGCTTCGAGCATCTTGTAGAATGTGGCGGAATACAGCGTCTAAGCCTGTAGCTGAATAATTTCCGCCCCCTCCTTCAGTGCCTGCATATTCAACGGTATCAATCCATGATGACGCTCGGGAAGAGTCTTATACAAGGCTTTTTCCACACCATCGTGACTTATTACGGGACAAACCTTCAACAAGCCACCAAGCACAATCATATTAAACACCTTGGCGTTCTTCAGTTCTGCAGCCTTGTCCATTGCATCGATACGATATATGGAGATATCTTCTCTTGAGGGAGGGTTGATTATACCATAACTATCATAGATAAGTATGCCACCCGATTTGATTTTTGGCAGGAACTTGTCAAGTGACGGTTGGTTGAGCACCACTGCCACATCAAACGAGCTGAGGATCGGAGAACTTATCTGGTCGTCGCTGACGATAACCGTCACATTTGCCGTTCCTCCTCGCTGCTCAGGACCATATGCAGGCATCCATGTAACTTCCTTGTCTTCCATAAGACCGGAATAAGCAAGAATCTTACCCATTGACAGGACACCCTGACCACCGAATCCTGAAATAATAATTTCTTTTTTCATAATAATCTCACTATTATCTGTTTTATTTACTGAATAGTGTCCTTAATATCACCCTTGGGATAGAACTTGAACATGTGTTCCTTCATCCACTCATTTGCCTGCACAGGAGTGAGTTTCCAGCCGCTATTACATGTTGATACTATTTCGACAAGCGAGCTACCTTTACCAGCCATCGAAGCTTCGAAGGCCTTGCGTATTGCCTTCTTTGCTCCACGAATAGCCGCAACCGACTCTACGCTCTGGCGAGTGACATAACAAGTACCCTCAAGTTGAGCAGCAATTTCGGTTATCTTCAATGGATAGCCATGAAGCGAAGCCTCGCGACCATAGGGACAAGTGCTCGTCTTCTGTCCCATGAGAGTGGTTGGCGCCATCTGTCCACCCGTCATTCCATAAATGGCATTATTGATAAAGATGATGACAATATTCTCACCCCTGTTGAGGGCATGGATAGTTTCGCAAGTTCCTATACAAGCCAAGTCGCCATCCCCCTGATAGGTGAATACGAGGCGATCGGGCCACAGACGCTTGATAGCCGTGGCAACAGCTGGAGCACGTCCATGTGCAGCCTCCTGCCAATCGATGTCAAGGTATCTGTATGCGAAGACGGCACAACCCACAGGACAAACGCCCACAGTTTTTTCCTCCATACCCATCTCTTCGATAATTTCAGCCACAAGTTTGTGAACCACACCATGACTACAGCCAGGACAATAGTGCATAGGCACATCGTTCATCAATTCAGGCTTTTTGTACACCAGATTCTCCGGTGCTATGATTTCTTCGTTTCTTGCCATAATATCTACATGAGTTTATTTTTGAGGGCATCAACAATCTCATCTGGTTCGGGCACGACCCCCCCAAGGCGTCCGAAATATTCCACAGGTTCCTTGCCGTTGATGGCAAGTCGGACATCGTCAACCATCTGTCCGGCGTTAATCTCAGCCACAAGAATTCCCTTCTTGCCACGAGCTATCTCATCGATTTCCCTTTTGGGGAAAGGCCAAAGGGTAATCGGTCTGAACAGACCAACCTTAATTCCCTCATGACGGGCAATTTCAATGGCTTTCTGTGCCAAACGGGCAGCACTGCCAAACGCCACTATGATATATTCGGCATCATTGCATTGGGATGTTTCGTATCTCACTTCGTTGGCTTCTATTTCAGCATACTTCTGCTGGAGATGAATATTATGCTGCTCCATAGCCTCAGGCTTGAGTTCGAGCGAAGTCAAGATATTCGGTTTGCGGTCCTTGGTTCGGCCAATGGTTGCCCACGGACACTGTTGCCTAATCTCTTCCTCGGTACGACGTGGCTTATATGGCGGCAGTACCACCTTCTCCATCATCTGACCGATGACACCATCACTGAGAATCATTGCCGGATTGCGGTATTTGAATGCCAGTTCGAATGCCAAGTCAACAAAGTCGGCCATTTCCTGTACGGAAGCCGGAGCAAGTACGATGACGTTATAGTCGCCATTGCCTCCGCCCTTGGTAGCCTGCAGATAGTCACTTTGCGAGGGTTGGATAGTACCCAAACCAGGACCACCTCTCTGCACGTTGACCACCACTCCCGGAATCTCGGAGCCAGCCATATAGGAAATACACTCCTGCATCAAAGCCACTCCAGGACTTGAAGAAGACGTGAAAGCCTTCTTTCCGGCACCGGCAGCTCCATGCACCATATTGATGGCAGCCACCTCACTCTCGGCCTGCAGCACAACCATACCCGTAGTCTCCCACGGTTTGTCGAGCGCAAGCGTCTCGATAATCTCACTCTGCGGAGTGATGGGATAACCAAAGAATCCGTCAACACCGCATCTGATGGCAGCACGGGCTATAGCCTCGTTGCCCTTCATCAATGTCACTTCCTGTGTTTCGTTCTTCATGTCAATCCTCCATTTTCTTT
>CALZYS010000133.1 GCA_945830345.1 uncultured Prevotella sp. | reverse complement strand
TGCTCACAACCTTTAAGGGTACGGGATTTCCCGATAGGGGAAAGAAAAAATTTCCTTGGAAAAAATTTTTAGTTATCCCGAAATCGTGTATTTTTTCCTTTGAAATACCTTTCAAAGGCGAAAATCCGTGTATTCAAGGCGATTTTGAAGAAATAACCCCACATATCCATTTTCCTTTCAAATCTCCTCAATCGAAAAAAACAACCGCGCCCGAAGTAAAAAGATACCATCGAGCGCGGAAATGATAATAGTAATGAGCGCGGATTGAGAGCCACCGTTCTCGGCGATTTTGTCGCCGAGCCATCCCCTCCACTCACACGGCGAAGAACTCCACCACCAGCCCTTGCAGTCCAAACTCGCTATGCAGGCTATACGACAGCTTGTCTATATACCCCACCATGCCGCCTATCCTAAACCGCCTGTGCCACATATTCGGTATGTCGGCCAACTGCGGAGCGGTAGCGTCCAACTCTATCCTGTATTTCCTTCTGTTAAGAAGAAAATATGCGTATTCGCTCATGAAGGTATCAAACAAACCGCGCGATTTTATCTTGGTAATGACATTGCCCTCTGCGTCCTTGATGTCGCCGTTGATAAGAGGAGCATCCGACCACTCCGGCTGCTTCCATGAGCGTATCTTCAACGAGAAGCGTTCTCCACTCCCCACTCCACTCAAATTACCGTTATAGTCATATTCATTACCAAGCAGGTCGAGCGAGTCGGAGACGAGCGCATACTCGCCCGCAACACTCCTCCACTTTGAATTTCCAAAACCATCATAGTTATGGTCGTAGGTCTGGTACTGAGCATCCACACCGCCGCCGCGCATCACGGCAATGGCCAGTCCCCAGTCCACCTCCTGCAATGGTGAGTTGCCGTCCTCCGTGTCGCTTGGGTTGTAGCTCTCCACCAACTTCAATACCTCGTCAAGATAAAACTCGCACGCATTTGAACAGATGCACTGCCTTACCCTCTGCTCCACAAACTCATGTTCCATGTCCTCGTCGATGAAGGCAGCAAACACATGCCTACTGGCATCGTAGTCGGTGTTGAGCGTGGCCGTACCCTCTACGGGGTCGGTATATGTGCCGCTTGCGCTCTTCAACGTCTCCTGAAGATTTACGTCCGTGAACACCATCGGTTGGAAGTCGGAGGCCAACTCCGTCACAAACTCCTCGTTGAGCTGCGAACAGTCGCCTATCTCCACTCCCTTGAACTGACCCACCTCAAAGAGTACGGGTTTCAGTTCGCTTGCCCTTTCCGCATCCCCATTAACCTTGATACGATAGGCATTGCCCGTTTTCTTGTCCACATACACCTTCATATCGCCGCTACCGCCATTCATCGACGGAGTGCGGTATATCTCGTTGTATGTCTTGTCGGTCACGGTGCGATCCTTGGGATATTCGATGTAGTCGTAGTCGGTGTTATAGCTGCGCTCACCCTTGCGGATATTGTCCTGCTGCTCCTTGCTTGACGACTCCTCCGAGTAGCACATCCTCACACCCGTCACCTTCTCCGTCACCTTTGCGATGGTCTTCACCTTACCGGGAAAATCTATCGGTTCTTCCTGATTGCGGAACACGTCACGGATGAAGATGGCCTTCACGTGCTTCTTCTCGTAGTCATAGTGGAACTTGATACCAAAACTGTTCTCCAATGAGTCGAGGACGGTCTTCACACTCTCGTCGGGGAAGTTTTCGCTTGTGGCATACATCCGCATCACGTCTGCGGATATGTTATGCTTGATGTTGGTGGCCTTGGCATTGATGGCGGTCACTCCGTCCGTTCCTACCTTGGCCACCCATCTCTGTCCTCTGGCATCGGTGTAATCCACGTCGTTCACGCTTAGGTCGTCACCATCGGTAAACTCAAACTGACCGCCGCAACCTCTACTGCTCAACCATTTGTTTATGGACGTGAGGCTGGTGAAATATGGCGAGGTGGAGTATTTCTTCTCTTCGGTGTATTTGCAATGGGTCGTAAAGAAGCAGAGCCTTTTCATATCCTCCACCTTCAGCAGTTCGGAGTTGTCGAAAGACAGACCCAAATGGGCAAAAAGGCAGTCGAGGAAATACAGCACATAGAAACAGATGCCCGACTGCGGACGGTCGGCATCCAGCACCCAGTATGGCCAATGGTTTTCGGGACCGCTCTTGTCGCTCACGGGGTTCAGTTCGTCACTCGTCTTCCCGTCTTTCAGTGCGCGATGCTTATACGCCACTCGCGCGTTGCAGTATTTCTTCATGGGGTATGGGTCGCTCACGTTGATATACGAGGTCTTCACTTTCGGCCGTATGCGCTTGTTGCCATTGCTATATGTGATAGTGCCGTTGCTCTGTGCAGCGTCGCCTGTGGTGGTGTAGCACTCGCCAGGGAAAGAAAAACCCAATGCTTGCGGCGAGAAGTTTTGTGTGGCATTATCGTAGGCGGCGGGATAGACCTCCTTGTCGGGCTTCTTGCCGTCGTAGGTTATTATCACACGGTATCTGTACGACACACTCGCGTTTACGTTGCCTATCTTCTCCCCGATGAGTATCTTGTCTTTCAGTGGTACGTCCCTGCACGACATGTCGGATATAAGGTCGTCGATACTATTAGCGGCGGCGGAGATATTCATCGAGAGGGTGTCGCCCACCTCCTCGTCGTCGCTTGTTACGAGTGTGCCACTGCGGAAGGGCATCCCGTCCGAGTATATCTGCATCTTGGTATGCTCCAATGCCACGGGGCGCAAACTGCTGTTCGGGTCGTCGATATTACCGAGCAAGTGTCTGTTGCCCCATAGCGGCATTTCTATTGGATAAGAAAACATCTCATTGCCATTGAAGTAGGGATTGCTCTCTTCAATATCGATGGAGAAGTCTGTGGGCAGTGCCAATGGCTTTCCGTTGGCTGTAATTGTTAATTTTCGTGCCATGATTTAGCGGTTTTATGTTGATATTGTAATAACATTTCTTTCAACGTTAAGTTGCGTTAATGCAAGAGTGCTTCGACGGTTGCATTGGTAAACTTGCGTTAATGCAAAACGGCTTCCATCGGCTGCAATGTTAAATATCATCTTGCGATTTAACATTGTCGGCCGTAGAGGCACTCTTGTAGTCTGACAATGGCCGTATGCAGGCCTTGTCATTCACTTCCACACCCTGCGGATGGTTACTGTACACGACGCTGTCGCCGTATGCGCTTATCCTCACGTGGCCGAAGTCATACACCTTACCGCCGCTGATATTCACGCGGCAACTGTTCCAGGCATACACCGTACCCTTGCCCACAAAATAGCTGCTACCGCACATCTCTGCCCTTCCCTCGCGCATCGACACTCTTGCGGAGTTCATTGCCCTCACCATGGCATCGGGATGGTTGACGGTGGCCGACGCTTGCCAATACACCACCACCTCGGCCTTACCCAACACATACACCCTGTGCCGTGCGCCGATCTGCAGTTTCTCGTCGCAGTCGCCCACTATCACCACCATCGAATTACTCATCTCCGGCGGTGTCTCGTTGTAATATACTCCCGCCTTGTTGATGTCGGTCTTGTATTTGCCGTAGAGCCGTCCGAAGGTATCTGCCACCTGTCGCGGCACCTCATCCACCACTCCGGCGAAATACTTCATCCAGGCAGTCACGGCCTCGGGCACACTCTTCGCTGCCCTGAAGTCCTGCTGCGACTGCTTGCAGTTGTTACTCTGTGCCAATATTCCGAGGCACAACTCCTTAAACTCCTCCACATACTTCTCTTTCTCTGTCATATCTCTTTTTTTTGCCACAAAGATACGAATTTTCAGGGGTGCGGGGAGGACAAAAAATCCGCCCGACCCTCACGGGCAGGACGGAATCTAATTTATTCAGCTTATGTCTAAAGAACTTAAAAGTTTTGTATATGAAAATTTTGGATTGTTCTAATTAAACCATTTCAGGATAGTATCACCTTTGTACCCCTTTTCCCAAACAAACCATGCGTAGGCTGCTGCCGAGCCTTTGATATGCTCGAAATCTCCGTTCATGGCACATAACAGTCGTGAACTGCTCACCCACACGCGACATGGCGGATTATATCTGAATAGTTCCTTTCTGGCCTTACCTTCAAGAAACGTCAGTTTAAGAAACATACACACCTTTCTTCCCTTTGGGATGATACGCAAGGCTTTTTCCACAAACTCCTGTGCATAGATGTATGGCGGGTTGGTCACTATGTCCCCATTCCATTCGGTGTTGTCGATGGACAGAAAATCTGCCACCTCACCATATCCGCGGTCTATCAAGTCGCGCGATACTACATTATACCCCCCCCCTATGAGTACTTGGCTAATATGCCCTTCCCCACATGAGGGTTCGAGAATGGGACCTTCAAACTTCTCCAATTTTAGCAGCCACTCCGTTGCCCTTGGCTCTGTCGCATAATAGTCTGCATGAGCGCGGTCGTGGTCAACGTGGTTGCTTGCTCCCATGGTTTTGAATACAGAGGCTCTTCCACCTCTCCAGTCTTTGTGTGTCATCCTGCTTATGGTTTTTCGGGGTGCGGGGTTTAAGTGTTACCATAATCCTGTATGGCCTAAGCCTTGGTCGGCGCGGTCGGTCTCGTCGAGTTCATCCACTTTCTCAAACTCGCAATGCACGTAGCGCGCAATGACGAGCTGTGCTATGCGCATACCGCTCGCAACCTCAAAAGGCTCATGGCCGCGGTTTTCCAAATCTACGTGGATTTCTCCGCGGTAGTCGGCATCAATGGTGCCGGGTGTGTTCAGCACTGTTATACCATTCTTCACGGCCAATCCGCTGCGCGGTCTTACCTGTGCCTCGAAACCGGGAGGCAGTGCGATGCAGACACCAGTGGCGAATAGTCGGTGTTCTCCGGGATAAAGCATAGTAGGCTTCTCTGGCCATGCACGCAGATCCATGCCCGCACTCTGCACGGTCTTATATTCGGGCAGCAGTATGCCTGGCCGCACGGTCTTCACTTGTATCTTCACATGTTCAAACTCGCCAATGCGCTTGTTCAGTGCATCAACTTTCTTCTCCAATCTCTCCATTTTCGTAGAGATAGTCTCTCTCTCCACTTTATTATTTGCTGTTTTCATATATTTAAAAATATTCTATTAATATTGCGGTTTTTGGATAATGGGCTAATGATAGTATATCATTGGGCAGCGACGGTTGTTCGTAGCGAGTATTGATGGTGCAAGCCACATCATCGGATGCAGTGTTTATTGCCATCATATAGCCGATATTACCGATACCTCTCACCACTTCGGCGTATGTCGTATATCCCAATCTTATCTTATTCATATATCATAAACAATAAATACACACTGTGTCGGTTCGCCGCTCATGAGCGA
>CALZYS010000132.1 GCA_945830345.1 uncultured Prevotella sp. | reverse complement strand
CGGGTGATGGAGTCGAGGAAGATGACCACGTCGTGTCCACATTCCACCATGCGCTTTGCCTTCTCGAGCACTATACCGGCTATCTTCACATGGCGGTCGGCTGGTTCGTCGAATGTTGAGGCAATCACCTCGGCATTCACCGTGCGGCTCATGTCGGTTACTTCCTCTGGTCGCTCGTCGATGAGCAGCATCATCAGGTAGGCCTCGGGATGGTTGGCGGCAATGGCGTTGGCGATGTCCTTCATGAGGATGGTCTTACCGGTCTTGGGCTGTGCCACGATGAGTGCACGCTGTCCCTTACCGATGGGCGAGAAGAGATCTACGATGCGAGTGCTCGGATTAGTTGTCGAGGGGTCGCCGCAGAGCTTGAATTTCTCGTCGGGGAAAAGCGGTGTGAGATGCTCGAACGACACTCGGTCGCGCACCTCCTGAGGTTCGCGTCCGTTGATGAACCTTACATTGCTGAGGGCGAAGTATTTCTCGTTCTCGCGCGGAGGACGTACGGTGCAATCCACCACGTCGCCTGTCTTCAGGCCGTATCGCTTGATTTGTTGGGGTGAGATATAAATGTCGTCGGGTGATGACAGATAGTTGTAATCGCTTGAGCGGAGGAATCCGTAGCCGTCGGCAAGTATCTCAAGCACTCCATTGCCCTCGATGATGTCATCGAAGTTGTATTCTTCCTCCTCGAAGGCGCGGGTATTCAGTTGGGGAATGTTGTTGTTGCGTGACGTTGTGGGACGGTCGAAGATGTCGAGTGTTGGCATTGCCTCCTGGTCTTCGATGGGTATATCTTCTATCACGATGAAGTCAGTGCCGTTCTTTGGATCGCCTATCCATCGTCCTTCTTCGTCAACTCCTTTTACTGTGGGGTCGTAAGAGGGCGAGTTGGTACTTTCCTGGTTGTGCTGTGCTATTTTGTTCTTCAGCATCTCAACCATTTCGGCTGTGGGTTGCTCGTTGGCATTGGTGTTTTGCTCTTCGGATGGCTCTTCTGCGGGTTGGACGTCAGATGCCGGCACATCTTGGTGGGGCGCTTCTGCCGATGGGGCAGCCTCTTGCATCTCAGCTGCAGCAGCCTCGGCTTCTTGGGCCGCTTTCATAGCCTCGGCAGCGGCAATGGCAGCCAGTTCGGCCTTACTCTTCCTGCCACGCTTCTTGGGGGCGGGAGCTGGTGGGGCTTCAGTCGTTTCCTCAGTGACCGCAGTGGCGTTCGTTGCAGCTTTCTTGCCGTTGCTGCCATTTACGTCGAAGTTCTCGCCGTCAGTGCCCTTCACTGTATATACCTTGTCGGTATCCTTCTTCACAATTCTTGTCCTTTTCCTTTTTGCCGTAGTGCTGGCTGCCGTCTCCTCGGCTGCCTTGTCAAGGATGGCATACACCACGTTTTCGAGTTGGTCATCAGGCGTAACCTTAACACCCAACTCATTGGCAACAGTCACCAATTTGGTGATGTCCATTGATTCCAATTCTTCTTTTGTGTACATACTTTTATCAGTATAATAATGATATGATAAATGATTCTGTGATGACGTGTTTCAAGGAAAGAAACACCGATTTCTTCAAAAATCAGTGCAAAGGTAAGGCTTTTTTTTGAATTGAACAAATAATTTTCCCTTTTTTTTCGCTTAAATGCCAAAAAAAGTGTACCTTTGCAGTCAATATGACAGAAGTGACAGTAAAAGACTCTGCTTTGCGCAAGGCCGCAGGCGAGGGAATGGACGAGTTTGTAGAGGTGTTCTTCACGGCAATTAAGGATGCAGTGGGGGGCGAGTTGACAGCCGAGACTATGTCGGAACTCAATTCCGACCAGATAACGCTGTGGGCTTATCGCATATTGCGCGACGAGGTGATGGATGGTGGATTCGTCCAACTCATCCACAACGGATACGGTCCGTTTATCTTCCTCAATCCATTTGCCAAGGCTGTCAAAGAGTGGGGCTTGCGCGACTTGTCGAAGATGCTGTATTCAGTTCATTCGCTTTTTAAGAAGCATAGGGATGAAATTGAGAAGGACTGCACGGATGACGAGTTTATGGAACTCTTTGAGAAGCATCCGGAGTTTGACGACTACGACGATGACTTCGTGGAGAATGAGGAGAGATTCACAGCCCAAGTGGCTGAATATATAGACAACAACATTGAAAAGTTTGCGAGAATAGAGAATGAATAAGGAACAGGAGAAAATCAGAAAGAAGAGTCCGGTGAACATACGCAACAAGAAGGCGTCGTTCGAGTATTTCTTCATCGAGGAATATACGGCGGGTATTGTGCTCACCGGCACCGAGATAAAGTCCATCCGACTGGGAAAGGCCAGTCTGGTGGACACCTTCTGCTATATCAACAACGGAGAGATATGGGTGAAGGGCATGAATATTAGTCCGTATTTCTATGGCTCATATAATAATCACGAGATGAAGCGCGACCGCAAGTTGCTGCTAACCAAGAAGGAGATACAGAAACTGCAGAGCGCAACCAAGCAGACTGGCTACACCATCGTGCCCCTGCTCGTGTTTATTGACGACAAGGGAAGGGCTAAGATGGACATCGCCCTTTGTAAGGGTAAGAAGGAATTCGACAAGCGACAGACTCTCAAGGAAAAGGAGGACAGACGCGAGATGGACAGGGCTATCAAGCATTTTTAATTAGGAATGAGAAATGAGGAATTAAACGTGATAAGAGAGATAATAAAGGAAAGGATATTGGTGCTCGACGGAGCGATGGGCACAATGATACAGAGCTACGGATTGACCGAGGATGACTTCCGCGGCAATCGCTTTGCGGATAGCGACGTGCAGATGAGGGGCAACAACGATATGCTCAACATCACGCGGCCCGACGTGATACTCGATATACACCGACGCTATCTGCGTGCCGGTGCGGACATCATTTCCACCAACACGTTCAGCAGTCAACGTATATCTGAGGCCGACTATGGGCTTGAGGACGTGAGCCGCGAGATGGCATACGAGGGAGCAAGACTGGCACGCCAGGCTGCCGACGAGTTTGCCACTACCACACGCCCGCGATTTGTGGCCGGTTCGGTAGGACCCACCAACAAGACTTGCTCCATGAGTCCCGACGTGAGCAATCCCGCATTGCGCGAACTCACCTACGACCAACTCTTTGCCGCTTATTCAGAGCAGATGGAGGCATTGGTGGATGGAGGAGTGGATGTGCTGCTTATCGAGACCATCTTCGACACGCTCAATGCCAAGGTGGCTGTGGATGCCGCCACTGATGTCATACACCGTAAGGGTAGGGATGTGCCCGTGATGCTCTCGGTGACGGTGAGCGACTTGGCCGGACGCACGCTCAGTGGACAGACTCTCGACGCCTTTCTCGCAAGCATCAGCACCTACGACATCTTCTCCATTGGACTCAACTGCTCCTTTGGCGCACGTCAGATGAAACCGTTCCTTGCCCAACTCGCCCGCAAGGCTCCCTATTACGTCAGTTGCCATCCCAATGCCGGACTGCCCAACTCGCTCGGTCTCTATGATGAGACTGCCGACTCGATGGCTCCGCAGATTGCCGAGTATATCAACGAGGGACTTGTCAACATCATCGGCGGCTGCTGTGGAACCACCGACGAGTTTATCGCTCGCTATGTTCCACTCGTCGAGGGAGTGAAACCTCGCCTGCCGCAACCTAAACCAACGACGATGTGGCTCAGCGGACTGGAGTTGCTCGACGTCACTCCCGAGGTGGGATTCGTCAATGTGGGCGAGCGATGCAATGTGGCTGGTTCGCGCAAGTTCCTCCGACTTATCAAGGAAAAGAAATATGATGAGGCTATCACCATCGCACGCAAGCAGGTGGAGGACGGAGCGCAGGTGATTGACATCAATATGGACGACGGACTGCTCGATGCGCGTGAGGAGATGACCACATTCCTCAATCTCGTGGCAAGCGAACCCGAGATCGCGCGCGTACCTATTATGATTGATTCATCCAAGTGGGATGTCATCACTGCAGGACTCAAATGCGTGCAGGGCAAGTGTATCGTCAACTCCATATCGCTCAAGGAGGGTGAGGACGTGTTTGTGAGTCATGCTCGCGATGTCATGCGCTATGGTGCCGCCGTGGTGGTGATGTGCTTCGACGAACAGGGACAGGCCACTTCCTACGAGCGACGAATAGAGATTGCACAGCGTGCATATCGTATTCTTACTGAGAAGGTTGGGATGAATCCTCTCGACATTATCTTCGACCCCAATGTGCTTGCCATAGCCACAGGTATGGAGGAGCATGATGCCTATGCAGCCGACTTTATCCGTGCCACCGAATGGATTCGCAAGAATCTCGCGGGAGCCCACGTGAGTGGAGGAGTGAGCAACCTCTCCTTCTCATTCCGAGGCAACAACTGGATCCGCGAGGCAATGCATGCCGTATTCCTCTATCATGCCATATCCAAGGGTATGGACTTCGGTATTGTCAACCCTGCCACAAAGGTGCTTTATAGCGACATCCCAGCCGATGAACTCGAGATAATCGAGGACGTGGTGCTCAATCGCCGCAAGGATGCCGCCGAGCGACTTATCTCATTGGCTGAGAAAATCAAGGCCGAGCAGGAGTCATCTGATAACACTTCGTCTGCCATAACTGCTCATGAGGAGTGGCGTGATCTCCCTCTTGCCGAGCGTATTAAGTATGCGCTCGTCAAGGGCATTGGTGATTATCTTGAGGAAGATCTCGCAGAGGCTCTCACTGTATATCCCAAGGCGGTAAATATCATCGAGGGTCCTCTGATGGACGGCATGAACACTGTAGGACAGCTTTTCGGCAGTGGCAAGATGTTTCTGCCCCAGGTGGTGAAGACGGCCCGCACGATGAAGCAGGCTGTCGCCATATTGCAGCCCCATATAGAAAACCCCGGAAATTCCGGTTCCCCAGCGGGCGAATCGCCCGCCACCCCCGCCAATAAATCCGGCAAAGTGCTCATTGCCACTGTCAAGGGCGATGTCCACGACATCGGCAAGAATATCGTGGGAGTGGTGATGGCTTGCAACAACTACGAGGTGATTGACATGGGAGTGATGGTGCCGCCAGAGCAGATTGTGCGTAAGGCTATCGAGGAGAAAGTGGATATCATCGGTCTCAGCGGACTTATCACTCCGAGTCTTGAGGAGATGGTCAATGTGGTGCGCGAGATGGAGAAGGCGGGGCTTCATATCCCCGTGATGATTGGCGGTGCCACCACCAGCGAACTGCATGTGGCTCTCAAGATAGCACCCGTATATAGCGGTCCGGTGGTGTGGATGAAGGATGCCTCGCAGAATCCTCTCATTGCCTCGCGCCTGCTCAGTGATGGAGGTGGCGAGGATATACAGCATGGTCTTGACGAGAAATATGCCCACATGCGCGCCGACTATCAGTCGCAGCAGCAATCTCTCTCGTCATTGGATGAGGCACGCAAGAACAAGTTGAATCTGTTCGAATAATCTCCACTCCTTTAACTTCTTTAACTACTTTAACTTCTTAGAATAATGATAAAGACAATATTATTTGATATGGGTGGAGTGGTGATAACCCTCGCCCAACCCCAGGC
>CALZYS010000131.1 GCA_945830345.1 uncultured Prevotella sp. | reverse complement strand
TGCTTGCGGCTTGTCAGTCTGATTCGTATAAGATCAACGGCGAATGTGATTTGCTAAGCAATGGTGACACCATCTTCATAACAAATGATTTCTCTTCGGGCAAACCCTTTGCCCATGGAATTATAAAGGATGGAAAGTTTACTGTCGAGGGCACTATCGACAGTCCCGCTCTATGCATTGCCTACAGCAGGAGCGGAGCCAACGCCACATTCTTTGTAGAACCAGGAACGGTGGAAGTGAAGATTGGCGACTCTCCCTCCAATACCAAGGTGGGAGGAACCGGTATGAACGACAAGTGGCAGACTATCATGGACAGCACTCTCGTCATAGGTGCAGAAATGAATCGCGTGGGACAGTTGCTCTACAGCCCATCCAACGACATATCTCCTGAGGAGAAGTCGGCAGCAATGGCACGCATTGAGAATCTCCAAGGCAAGTTCAACAAGTTCATCAAGAGATATACTGAACAGAACATCACCAATAGTTTCGGTATGTTTATGGTGCTATATTATCAGGATAGCTTCTCTCCCGAAGAACTAATGTCGCTCATCAGCCGTATGCCCGAAGAACTACAAAAGAACAATGACATACAAAAGCTCATGGCTGAGGTGAAGCACAAGACCGAAGTGGGCGTAGGAGGCTCTCTGCCCGATTTCAGCATGAACGCCATTGACGGGCGCACAGTAAAACTGCGTGACGAAATATCCAAGCACAAAATTACACTTATCGACTTTTGGGCAAGTTGGTGCGGACCGTGCAGAGCCGAGATACCTCATGTGAAGGCTCTCTACGACGAGTGCAAGGCAAAGGGATTTAATGTCATCGGAATCTCACTCGACGAAGACAAGGACAAATGGACTTCTGCTGTGAATAGCTTAGGTATGCAATGGTTACAGTTGTCCGACCTTAACGGCTGGCACAACCAAATAGCTGTGGCAATGGGTGTAAACTCTATCCCTCACACGGTGATTGTAGATCAAAGCGGAAAGATTCTCGCAAGCGGACTGCGCGGCGAACGGCTTAGGGACTTCGTGATCAGCACATTAGAATAATTAAGCCTTCCCCCAAAAACAACCTTATAATATATATAGACAAGTCAGAAAACAATGAAGATCAAGGCACTGATCCTACTTGTAGGACTCGGAACAATTTCAACTGTTATGGCCAAGCAAAAGATTGTAAATCTGAAAATTATCGAAACCAGCGACGTACATGGATGTTTCTTCCCCTACGACTACATAGAGAACACTCCTATGGAAGGTTCGCTTGCAAGGGTAAGCTCTTATCTGAAGAAAGTGCGCAAGCAATATGGCGACAACGTCATTCTGCTTGAAAATGGCGACATTCTGCAAGGCCAACCGACATGTTACTACACCAACTTTGTAAAGCCAGAACTGCCGAATGCAGCCGCTGAGATAGTCAATTGGCTTGGCTATGACGCCCAGGCTTTGGGCAACCACGATGTTGAGGCTGGACATGCCGTATATGACAAGTGGATAAGCGAACTGAATTGTCCTGTGCTCGGTGCCAACATCATCGACAATGCAACTGGCAAACCATACGTCAAGCCATATGCTATCATAGAACGCCAAGGGGTGAAGGTAGCGATAATTGGCATGATCACTCCTGCAATCCCCAATTGGTTGCATGAGAAATTATGGAGCGGAATGCATTTCGAGGATATGGCTAAGTCTGCCGCAAAATGGATAGACATCGTAAGAAAAGAGGAAAAAGCCGATGTCGTCATAGGATTGTTCCATAGCGGATGGAACGGCGGTATCAGCACCCTTCACTACAATGAGGACGAAACAGAATATATCGCCCGCAACATCCCTGGATTTGACATCATCTTCTTCGGTCACGACCATAATCCGCGTTGCGTCACTGTGGAAAACACCGAGGGAAAGCCAGTACTATGTCTTGACCCTTCGTGCAATTCCTTATATGTTGGCGATGCTGACATTCAGCTTACTCTTACTGACGGTAAGGTTACTGACAAGAAGATTAGCGGCAGACTCACCGATATATCGCGAATGGCTATCGACAATGAGTTTATATCAACATTCTCTCATATCTCTGATAGCGTTAAGTCATACGTTAACAGACGGATAGGTTATATCACCGAAAGTATTCATACGAGCGACTCCTTTTTTGGTAGTTCCACATTCAGCGACCTTATCCATCGGCTTCAGTTGGAAATCACTCATGCCGACATATCATTTAATGCCCCTCTTACGTTTGATGCCATTGTACATAAAGGCGAGATTCACATGAACGATATGTTCAAGCTCTACCGCTATGAAAACGACATTTATGTAATGAGACTAACAGGCAGGGAAGTGCGCAAGCATCTTGAAATGAGCTACAACCAATGGGTGAACACCATGCAATCTCCCGACGACCATATCATGCTTCTTGACGCTAATGCCATACACGACAGTCAGCGAAACATGTTCAAGAACCTCACCTTTAACTTTGATAGTGCCGCTGGCATCGACTATGTTGTTGATGTCACAAAACCAGACGGAGAGAAGGTGAAGATTCTGAGAATGTCCAATGGCGAGGCTTTCGATGAGAACAAATGGTATAAGGTTGTACTCAACAGTTATAGGGGCAATGGCGGCGGCGAACTGCTTACACGCGGTGCAGGCATTCCCAAGGACTCCCTTGAGAGTCGAATTATCTACCGCAGCGACCGCGACCAGCGTTACTACCTCACACAGGAGATAGAACGCCATGACACAATCATCCCGCGTAAGCTCAACAACTGGCGCTTCATACCCGAGGAATGGGCAGAACCCGCCATACGTCGCGACCGCAAACTGCTGTTTGAGTAACTACTTGTCAAATCGTCTACTTGTCAACTTAGAAATGAAAACATATTATTTCGTCTTCTGTAAAGGAGACCTCATGCTTGAGAAACTATCCGACGGTAATTACACTATACCGTGTCAGGAAATACCGCCTACAGATGTTAAACCATGGACCAACGTAATGAATGTAACGCCCATTGGTGACATAGCGGTAAAAACCTATCGCATAGACTCACCAATCACTGAAAATCCAAGATTTGAGATGTGCGGACTCCGACCGAGCTACTACAAGCTATCACCTCTGCTCTACCAGAAGGCGGGCAAATGTGAGGAACTGCTCTATTGGGACCATAACACCAAGTTCTGTGGTGTATGCGGAGGACAAATGAAGATGCATACCGACATCAGTAAGCGTTGCGAGGAATGTGGCAAGGAGGTGTGGCCATCTCTTGCCACCGCCATAATCGTACTTGTCCACCGTGGAGATGACGTGCTGCTCGTTCATGCACGCAACTTCCGTGGCAACTTTTTCGGACTTGTTGCCGGATTTGTCGAAACAGGTGAATCACTTGAGGAAGCCGTGCATCGCGAGGTAATGGAAGAGACAGGACTCACCATCACCAACCTGCGCTATTTCGGCAGTCAGCCATGGCCCTACCCCAGCGGTCTTATGGTAGGCTTCCATGCCGACTATGTGTCTGGAGAAATCAAACTTCAAAAGGAAGAACTTGCAGCAGGACAGTGGTTCGGCAGGGATAACCTTCCCGAGATTCCCGAAAAACTGTCGATAGCACGACGCATTATTGACGATTGGTTGAGTGATTAGCTGACGGAATGCCCGCATTCAAAGTGTCTAAAAATACGGAACCGCATCACTGAATTAACAGGATGCGGTTCTATAATCTAATAATTTTATTCTTTGGATTCTCCGTTTCCGGAGTTTCCTCCTTTGTTCCTCTCGGTCTCACGACCAAAACTCACTTTATCATTATCCAAAACTAACAATCTTTTACCTAAAAACTAAAAACCAATAACTAACCTAAAACAATCTATTACCTAACTAAAAACCTTTATCTATGAAACAAATCTATCTTCTAAATTCTTTTTACGCTGCAAAGATACGAACTTTTTCTTAAACCCGCAATATTTTTTCCATATTTTTTCTAACAACCCCTCATATTATTGATTTGAATCAAGCAAAGGGGGATTTTTGACGCAATTAATACACATATAAGTAGGTGTAGTTAGCAATTTTTTAATAATTAAATGCCAAAACATTTGGAGATATACATAATAATGATTAATTTTGCAAACTGTTTAGAATAAAGAACGACGATTATGAAATCAAAAGATATCAAGAAGGATTCGCTAGAGGCCTGGATAATGGCCTCACGCCCTAAGACCCTAAGCGGTGCAGCAGTGCCGGTGATAATTGGTCTTGCCCTTGCCTTCAAGGACTCCGCTTCCTACGAAGGTTCTCCTTTCAGTTGGGCAGCCGCGGCATTGTGTATTATTTTTGCATGGATAATGCAGATTGACGCGAATTTCATAAATGATTTCTTCGACTATGCCAAGGGAACAGATGACACGTCCACACGTCTTGGTCCACGAAGAGCCTGTGCCCAGGGTTGGGTAAGCGTAGATAAGATGAAGCATGCCATTGCCATCACCACATGCCTTGGATGCTTGATTGGCTTGCCGCTGATGATGTATGGCGGTTTGGAGATGGTGCTGATTGGTATTCTATGTGTTGTGTTCTGTTTTCTCTACACCACCCATCTTTCCTATGTCGGCATGGGAGACTTGCTCGTGTTTGTGTTCTTCGGCATTATTCCCGTATGCGTACCTTATTATATACAATTGCATACATGTTCATCATTTGTATTCCTTATGTCGTTGGCATGTGGAATGGTGGTGGACACGCTCTTGATAGTTAACAATTTCCGTGATCGCGACACCGACAAGGCCGTTGGCAAGACAACACTCGTCGTGAAGATTGGCGAAAAGGCATCTCTGCAACTCTATCTTGCACTCGGTTGGGGAGCATGTATCATGGGAATGGCATATTTTACTCATGGCTTTTTCCTTGCCACTTTATTGCCGATAGTATATCTTGTATTCCATCATTACACATACATACGCATCAAACGCATAAACAGAGGCAAGGCTCTCAACTTATGTCTTGCAGAGACTGCACGCAACATTTTCATTTACGGCATAATGGTGACAATAGGCATATTGCTCTCATAATCGCTATTTTTAAGATAATAACAAATTTGACCAATGGGATATATACATGGATATAACAACGGAAAGGGCGAATGGATGCACCTGACCGTAAACGAGGAAAAACCACTATTGGAGTGGTTGTTTGACAATATGAAGGAAAGCCGCACCAAAGTGAAGGCTACATTGCAAGGCCGTGGAATAAAGGTGAACGGCAAGTGCGTCACACAGTTTGACTTCCCCTTGCGACCTGGAATGAAAGTGGCAGTGAGCAAGAGTAAGCGGAATCAACATTCATTCAAGAACCGCTATGTAAAGATAATATATGAAGACCGCTGGATTATCGTGGTGGAGAAGAACATTGGCATACTGTCGATGGCGGCAGGACATTCGTCGCTCAATGTTAAAGCTGTGCTCGACGACTATTTCCACAAGAGCCGTCAGAACTGTCGGGCACATGTAGTTCATCGTCTCGACCGTGACACCAGTGGCCTGATGATATATGCCAAGGACATGGAGACGGAACAGATACTGGAGCACAACTGGCA
>CALZYS010000130.1 GCA_945830345.1 uncultured Prevotella sp. | reverse complement strand
TTTGGTTGTCGGTATTGGCTTCCAGCCAAAGCTACCGACAACCTACAACCGATAACCGACAACCTACAACCTATTATCTATTGATATTTTATTCCTCAACAATCAGACCACAAGTTTTGTCTGGAAGACAGTACCTTGCCGGTGTATGCTCATCGCATTTTTTATATGTTTTGGTACTGTCTTCCAGACAGCTCCTTCCTTCTTGTCCTTAATCCCGAGACTTCGTCCCGGGATACATGAATCAGGGAGTTTCATGACTGGCTGGCACAACGTGGTAATAAATATGGTATTATTAGCAAATTATTTGAAACATATGAAAAAGTAAAATTCTGATTTTTTGCTTACTTTTGCAGCACAAACCAATTTATTATTTTAATAGCTAAAAGTAATTACAAACTAAGGTCTCCCACACCCATACCGAGTGTTTTTAATCAAGATTTCAAAGAATGACCTATGTGTTAACGCTTTTTAAGCAGAAAGAGCCGAATACCTAAAGGATAATTGTTTAACATTAAAAGTTTAAGAGTATGCCAACTCTACAGCTGCTTCTGAGGGTGTGGGAAACTCTTGTAACATTATTATCATTATGAAACGAAATCTATTATTTCTATTGATGTTTTTCCTCACCACAATGGCTTGGGGACAAAACAGACAAGTGAAAGGAATGGTAGTGTCCGCCAATGACGGCGAGCCTATCATTGGAGCTTCTATCATGGAGAACGGAACCAGCAACGGGACGGTCAGCGACCTGAACGGTGCTTTCGTTATCTCTGTTAAGCCTAATGCATCCTTGACGGTGTCGTACATCGGCTACGAGACGCAAACGGTAAATCTCAAAGGACAAACTGACATCAAGGTGGAACTGAAAGAGTCCAATCAGATGCTCGACCAAGTGGTGGTAATCGGTTACGGTACTACCAAGAAGAGCGACTTGACAGGCGCAGTGATGAGCGCCAACTTGAAAGACTTTGAAAAAGCCCCCAACACCAATCTCTTGCAGACATTGCAAGGAACAGTGCCGGGCTTGAATATCGGTCAGGTGTCAACAGCCGGCGGTTCACCGTCTATCCAGATTCGTGGAAAGAACACCATTTCAGGAAGTACCGAAGTGTTGGTTATTCTCGACGGTATCATCTTCAATGGCGACATCGCTTCATTGAACCCCGCCGACATAGAGCGTGTCGATGTGCTGAAAGACGCAAGTGCCACCGCTGTATATGGTGCCCAAGCCGCTAACGGTGTCGTGTTGATTACCTCCAAGAAAGGTTCACGAGGCAAGGCTAAGATTTCTTTCTCTACGTCATACAGTTTCCAAAGCCCGACAAAGGACTTGAAACCCATGAACCGCGACGGAATGATTCAGTGGATGAAAGACACCCAATGGAATATGGCTTACACAGAGGCTTCGGGTTATACACAGGATAATCCCGACTTCAATGTAGCCACCACTGTTCCCGATGCTTATATGCGCGACGCTGACGGTAATCTCATCACAAATGATTATAATTGGTGGGACCAGTTTACCCGCACGGGTCACATTTTGGAGAACAAACTGAGCATTTCCGGTGGCAACGAGGCTGCCTCCTATATGCTCTCCGTGGGTCACACAGATCAGGAGAATATGCTGCTCAACGATGATTTCACCCGAAACAGCATCCGTGCCAATATCGACATCCAGCCCCGCAAATGGTGGAAGGCCGGCATTCAGGCTTTTGGTTCGTTTGTCAACAAAGACGGTGCGGAGACCTATCTGCCGTTCTTGGTGACATACAGCCCATTCGCAAGTCCCTACGACGAAAAGGGTGAGATAGTGCCTTATCCCATGGGTGGCGCCATGCGCGACAATCCCTTCATGGGAAGTGCCGCAGACGATGAGGAACGCCAGAACACGTTCTTCGCTAACCTCTGGTCGGAGTTCCAACTGCCGTTGAAGGGACTGACCTACCGCTTCAATTTCGGTAACAACTACCGTACCTATCAGCATAACTATGCCAATAAATACAGCAACTACCCCAATGGTCAGGCTTATAAGAATAGTAACACTTATTATGACTTCACGTTCGACAATATCCTGAACTATCAGAACTCTTTCGGCAAGCATGACGTGGGCGCGACCTTCGTCTATGGTGCCAGCCGCCGCAAGTATTCCTATACTGGTGCCGAAGCCAAGGCTTTCGCCCGTCTGAACTTGGGCTTCAACAGTCTGGAGCAGGGCAAGGAGCAATACACCAACTCGGACGCATGGCAGTCATCGCTGCTTTATCAGATGCTGCGCCTGAACTATAAGTTCGATAACAAATATCTTGTGACTGCCACGGTGCGCCGTGATGGCTTCTCGGGTTTCGCAGCCAACAACAAGTTTGCCGTGTTCCCATCGGTAGCTCTCGGTTGGGTGCTGTCAGAGGAAAAATTCTTCAAGGTCGATTGGGTGGATCATCTGAAACTGCGTGCCGGTTACGGCGTGAGCGGTAATCAGACGGGTATGTATTCCTCGCTGTCGCGCGTCAATTCTAACATCAGCTATGTGTTCGGCAATGGTGCCACCGCCGGTGTGCTTGGTCAGGAGTTGGTCTCTCTTGGCAACGCTGACCTGAAATGGGAGAAAACGGCAGGCTTCAACTTTGGTCTTGACTTCGCCCTCTTCGGCAACCGCCTGACGGGTACTGTCGAGGCATACCGCACCACCACCCGAGACCTCTTGTTCGACGTGGCTATACCCTCAGTAACCGGTTTCACCTCTATCCGATCCAATGTAGGTAAAATTCAAAACAGCGGTATCGAACTGACTTTGACCTCACGCAATATCGTGACCCAGGATTTTGAATGGACTACAACCTTCAATATCTCGCACAACAGCAACAAGATCAAGTCGCTCACTGGTAAAGACAGCGACGGTGACGGTGTGGAAGATGACATGACCGCCAGCAGCCTCTTCATAGGCGAGTCGCTCTCTGCCATCTACGACTACAAGGTGGACGGTATCTGGCAGGTAGGTGACGATATTCCCGAAGGCTTCTATCCGGGTAACTATCGTGTAGTGGATGTGACCAAAGAAGGCAAAATCAATGCCGACGACCGCACTATTATCGGTAAGACTGACCCCGCCGCCCGTATGGGACTGTTCAATAAGTTCCGTTACAAGAGCTTCACCTTGAGTTTCTTCATCAACTCCATCGTCGGTGGTAAGAATGGCTATCTCGGACAGAACACCAATCAGGTACGACCAGACGACAACGGAAAGCGCTACAACCACTTTACAGAAGAGGCCGACCTTTTCTGGTCACCAAAAAATTCTGGTGGCATCTATGACCGTGCCGCACAGAACGGTGCTCTTGGCGACAAGCCTCACCGTTATGAAAAGCGTGACTTTGTACGTCTGCAAGATGTGACACTCTCATACGACCTGCCAAGAGCATGGCTCTCCAAAACTGGTATCATTGAAGGTGTCAATGTATATGTGAATTGTAAAAATCTGCTGACCATCACAGGTTGGCACGGATGGGATCCTGAGCCTGATATGACCTGCCAAGATGGAAACGGACGAGACATTATTACTGGTAGTGGCTATGCCAACCGTCCTGTGATGAAGAGCATCACTTTCGGTTTGAATGTGAACTTCTAAGGAAATTATAGTATTAAAACATTATAATATTAAAGATAGAAACTGTTATGAAGAAATATATATTCCATCTGATGATGGTTGCAACAGTCCTTACCACCACAGCCACATTAGTGAGCTGCGACGAAGACAAATTCTTAGAGGAAAAACCTCTTGACTTCATGGGTGGTGACAACTCTTACCAGACAGCCGCTGACTTTGACGCCGCTGTCAACGGACTCTACAACTTAGTGCGCCGTGAGTTCTATTGTGGCGACTATGGGGTGATGAACGCTTATTTGTGGCGCACCGATTTCGCAATCCAGGCAGACCCTCCTATGTCTAACTTGGCAGCTGACTTGAACCCTACCGCCAACAATCCCAAATGGCACTGGGAGAATCTGTATAAGTTGGTGGCGCAAGCCAATACGCTGATTACCCGTGTGCCGGCTTCATCGCTCTCCGATACTGACAAAAAGATGTATGAGGCAAAAGGACGACTGTTCCGCGCCATGGCTTACCGCACGCTATGCTACTACTATGGTGGTGTTCCCCTGCAGTTGGAGGAAGTGACTTCTCCCAAGACCGACTATGTCAGGGCATCGAAAGAGGAGGTGTTGGCGCAGGCTATCGATGATGCCCTTTTTGCTGCCCAGAATCTGCCAGACATCAAGGACGTGAAAGACGGTGAAGTCAGTGCGCCCGCCGCACAGACGCTTCTTGCTGAACTTTATCTGGCTGCCGGTGAAAATCAGAAGGCTGTAGATGCTGCCACACTGGTCATCAACAACCCGGCATTGGCTCTGATGAAAAACCGATTTGGCTCTCGTGCCACAGAGGAAGGTGACGTATATTGGGATCTCTTCCGCCGCGACAACCAGAATCGCGCCAGCGGCAACACTGAGGGCATCTGGGTTGTTCAGATTGAGCCAAACGTAACTGGCGGTGCCGGCAACACGGGCAATGCCTTCTGGGTGAGCGGAGACTTCTGGCAGGAGCGCTGGTTTGGAATACAGACGGGACTCTTCCGCTTCAGGAACAAAGCGGAGGGAAAAGAAATTGCCGCTTTCACTTGGCCCGTAGGCGACTACACGGGCGGTCGTGGCATCGGCAACTATTACAACACAATGCACTATTTCCTCGACATCTGGGGAGGTAGTGAGGATAGCTATGACTTCAAGAACGACATACGCAACTCTATCTATAACTATCCGCGCAAGTATGCTTTCAACAACGATGATTTCAAGAGGAATTATGGCAGTCTCTTCGGCGACACGCTCGACATTATGCATCCCAATCTGCCCGAAGGTTGGGAACTGGTGACCGGCGAAGACAAGCCTGGCATCACATCTGCCCCCAACGCCATCCCAAACCGATATATGGGGGCCTATCAGACCAAATGTACATCGCCCTACAACCACCCCGATGCTCAGTATCAGAACAAGTCCATCTACCTGCTCACGGGTTCTGCAGGCAAGACCTATCAGGACCAGTACCTCTATCGTCTGCCCGAGGCTTATCTGCTGCGTGCCGAGGCATACGTGAAGTTAGGCCAAAAGGACAAGGCAGCCGCTGATGTGAACGTCATTCGTAGCCGTGCCCATGCTTCCGCAGCCACAGCCGACCAGATGAATATGGACTATATCCTCGACGAACGTCTCCGTGAGTTTGGTATTGAAGAGCAGCGACAGATGACACTCTCACGCACCGGCATGATGACCGAGCGCGTCAGGAAGTACAATCCTTATTACTCAGCCGCACATGCTGCCGATGGCAAGGACTTTGACAGCCATTATGCACTGTTCCCTATCCCTCAGTCATTTATCGAGGCCAACACCGATGCCAAGATAGAGCAGAACCCTGGGTATTGAGGTTTTGAATGATAATTCATCATACTTTTACATAATAAATTCCGAGAAAAGTCCGCTCTTTTTGTGAGCGGACTTTTTTAATAGTATGCTCGGCATGAGCTTATTCTAATGGGTGCAAGTCCCTAACAAGCCCTAATAGCGGGAATTGTATAGCCAATAGCAAGGGTGTCCAG
>CALZYS010000129.1 GCA_945830345.1 uncultured Prevotella sp. | reverse complement strand
GCGTCGAAATACGGCGGCGACCTGTATATCAACCTCGGAGAGATAAGCGAGGACATATTGCGCGACGGCAAGAAATACTATGAGAGCGGTATGCCAGTGGATGGTACGAGCAGCTTCACCACCACACAATGGGGAAAGATACCCGTGCAGGCAACGCAGACATACGCCTTCGCCACCACTGGGGGGTCGAGGGAGAAGCAGGACGTGGGTCTCAACGGACTCACCGACGAGGAGGAGCGTGCCTTCGCGCCCTATCAGGACTTCAACTCATACGTGCAGACATTAGGCAACGACAGCATTAAGACCGCATGGATGACCGACCCTGCCAACGACAACTATCACTACAGCCGAGGCAGCGACCTCGACGACCGAAAGGCATCTATCCTCGAACGCTACAAGCGCATCAACAATCCACAGGGCAACTCTCCCGACAACGACAACAACACCGAGTCGTATGACACATCATACAAGACAACGCCCGACGTGGAGGACATCAATCAGGACTATACGCTCAACGAATATGAGCGATACTATCAATATCGCGTGAGCATACGCCCCGAAGACCTCGACGAGAGCAGGGTGGGACAGAACTACCTCGCCGAGATTCGTGAGTCGTCGGCCACACTGCGCAACGGCAACAAGGAGAACGTGAAGTGGTATAAGTTCCGCATACCACTCAACTCGCCCGACCGCGAGAAAGTGGGCTCCATCAGCGACCTGTCGAGCATACGATTCATGCGTATGTTCCTCACGGGATGGGAGAAGCCGATAGTGCTCAGATTCGGAAGTCTCGACCTCGTGCGAGGAGAATGGCGCACATACGAGCAGAACCTCTCTACCGCAGCCACCACATCCACCGGCGAACTCGAAACCACAAATATCAATATCGAGGAGCATACCGACAAACTGCCTGTCAACTACGTCCTGCCACCGGGCATCAGTCGAGTGACCGACCCCTCGCAACCGCAACTCGTCGAGGACAACGAGCAGGCTCTCGGATTCATAGTCAAGCAATTGGCCAAGGGCGAGGCAAAGGCGGTGTATAAGAACACCAACCTCGACCTGCGCCAATACAAGCGTCTGCAGATGTTTGTGCATGCCAATGCATTGCAGCAGAACACCACCAATCTGCAGGACAACCAACTCGCCATCTTCGTGCGACTCGGTAGCGACTACAAGAGCAACTACTACGAATACGAGATACCCCTCAAACTCACTCCCGAGAACCACTACAGCGACTCGCACGAGGGACGAGTGGCAGTGTGGCCCGAGGAGAACATGCTCGACATACCCCTCAGCAAGTTCACCGCCCTCAAGAAGGAGCGCAACAAGCAGAAGGCTGCCGGACAAGCCGCCTTCGTGCAGGCATATACCGAATACGACTCTGACAAGCCCAACAACAAGATTACGGTGATGGGCAATCCCTCGCTCGGCGAGGTGAAGACGATGATAATCGGTGTGCGCAACATATCCACAACGCCCAAGTCAGGAGAGGTGTGGGTGAACGAGTTGCGTCTGTGCGAATTTAACAACAAGGGAGGATGGGCGGCTTCGGGTGCGCTCAATATGCAGCTCTCCGATTTTGCCACCATCAACCTCACGGGCAAGATAATGACCGACGGATTCGGCGGTCTTGAGGAGGGAGTGTCGCAACGATCCACCGACGACTACAAGACATACAGTCTCACAGCCAACTTCGAACTCGGCAAGTTCTTCCCCGACAAGGCAAAGGTCACTATACCTTTATATTATAGTATAACAAAAGAGGAGACATCGCCCAGATATAATCCACTCGACACCGACATGGAACTCGACGATGCCCTCGACGCCATGGGCTCGAAGCAGGAGAGAGATTCGCTCAAGTCGATAGCCGTCACACGTACAACCACCACCAACTTCTCGCTATCCAACGTGCGTGTGGGCATAAAGACAAAGCGTCATCCCATGCCCTACGACCCAGCCAACTTCTCTTTCAGCTACAGCCACTCCCACCGATTCACCTCGGGCGAGACAACCGTATGGGAAACCGACGACCAATGGCGAGGCGCATTAAATTATTCATATAGCCCTGTGTATAAGACCTACGAGCCATTCAAGAAGCTCAAGGGCAAGAGCAAGTGGAACAATTTCCCCAAGGCGTTCGGTCTGAACTATCTGCCGCAGAACATCTCGTTCAACACCGAGATCATGCGCAACTACTACGAACTGCAGGAGCGCGACCTCAGCAATGCCATCGACTCGAAGTTGCCGCTCACGTTCAGCGAGCAATTCCTGTGGAACCGTGAGTTCTCAATCCGATGGGATCTCACCAAGAACCTGCACATGAACTTCCAAAGTGCCACCCACGCCGAGATTGAAGAGCCCTACACCCCGGTGAACAAGGACCTTTATCCCGAACAGTATAAGGCTTGGAAGGACTCTGTATGGCAAAGTATCAAGTCGTGGGGACGTCCGCTCGACTATCAGCAGACATTCCAGGCATCGTATAAGTTCCCGCTCAACAAGATGCCTATCTTCGACTGGCTCAATGCCGATGCCACATACAACGCCACCTATTCGTGGGTGCGCGGCACCGAACTCGACGATGGCACGTCGCTTGGCAACACCATCAGCAACAACCGCAACTTCAACATCAATTCGCAATGGAATCTCGAGACACTTTATAATCATATCCCCTTCCTGAAGAAGGTGAATGAGAAATTCAAGAAGGCGTCAACATCGCGCTCGCAAGCCAAGGCCGGAAAATCATCTAAGGCCGGAAAATCCGAAAAAAATGGCAAATCCGGCGGCGATGGCCAGCCCTCGCCCGATGCAAAGAAGCTCCCCCTGAACAAGAACACCTTCCAGAAGGAGATAGCCCTCAAGCCCGACACTACCCTCACCGTCAACCACGGCAAGAAATCCAAGAGGCTCATCGTCAAGGCAAAGACCAAGGACGGACATGAATATCCTCTGAAATACAAAGTGATTGACGACAACAAGATTCTCATCAAGACCAAGGATACCGTGAAGGTGATGCTGAGCGTCACCCCCAAGCCCGCACTCGACACGCAGTGGTGGTATAAACCCGCACAGTCGGCTGCTCGCTTCCTCATGATGGTGCGCAGCCTCAGTTTCACCTATCGCAACCAGCATAGCGTGTCGTTGCCAGGATTTATCCCCGAGGCAGGAGATGCTTTCGGTCAGCGTAACACGGGAGGCTCTTTGGCTCCGGGATTGGGATTCGCCTTTGGTTTTGCGGGCGATGACTTCATACGCAAGAGCTATGATAGAGGATGGCTGCTCGCCAACGACAGTGTTGCAACTCCAGCTACCACCAACTCCTCAGAGGATCTCCAGATAAGGATGACTCTCGAACCCGTGCGTGACCTCAAGATCGACCTCAATGCGAGTCGCACTGTGAACAAGTCCAAGAGCATACAATATATGTATGAGGGTATGCCCACCACCCACAGTGGTTCGTTCACGATGACTACCGTCAGTCTTAAGAGTGCGCTTGAGGGTATGGGCAATGCCAACAATGGTTATCGCTCCAAGTCGTTTGAGAAGTTCTGTGCCTCAATCGCCTCGTTCCGCGACCGTGTGCAGGCTCGCTATGCCGGTATCGACGGAGTGGGTGAGGTGAGACAGTACAGCGGTGATGTGCTCATTCCCGCCTTCCTCAATGCCTACACCTCAAGTGGTGGCGGTTCGCTCGACATTTTCCCCGCCCTTCGCCGCATGCTGCCCAACTGGACGTTGCGTTACAGTGGACTTGGCAAGTTGCCGTGGTTCAGCGACAAGTTCAAGAGCTTCAATATCAATCATGGCTATAAGTCGGTGTTTGCCGTGGGCAGCTATGCCTCCTACAGCACCTACCGCGAGTATATGGACGGACTTGGATATATCACCGACGCCACTACTGGCGATGCCGTGCCCTCGTCGATGTATAATGTATCGACGGTGAGCATCAACGAGTCGTTTGCCCCTCTTTTCGGTATCGACCTCACCATGCATAACAATATGACATTCAAGCTCGAATACCGCACCACGCGCGTGCTCTCGCTGAGTATGACCAGTGTGCAGATCAACGAGTCGCTGAGCAAGGATTGGGTGATTGGTATGGGATATAAGGTGAGCAATTTCAACCTTTTTGGCGGCAATACCTCGCGCAAGATAAAGAAAGTACAAAAAGGGGCGAAGGCCAAGGCCTCGGAGAACGCCTCGAAGAGCACCTCTAAGGGTAACTCCCGCGGTGTCAACCACGACCTTAACCTTCGCCTCGATATATCGTTGCGCAAGCAGGCTGCCATCACTCGCGACATTGCCACTGTCACCTCCTCGGCTTCGAGCGGCAATTCAGCCTTCAAACTATCGTTTATGGCAGATTACACACTCTCTCGTCTGCTCACCCTCTCGGCATATTACGACCGCCAAACCAACAAGCCCCTGCTTTCATCAAGCAGTTATCCCACTACCACGCAGGACTTCGGCGTGAGCATCAAGTTCTCGCTTACGAGGTAATGTGTTGCAGCGTTGCAGTGTTGCAGCGTTGCAGCCCATTACTGACGCATAGCATTACCACAGACGGCGGGAAATGCGAAGGCTGATGACCGGATATACCTTGAACGCCTTCATCACATCGACATACTCGCCCACCTTGCCGCCAATGTTGCGCACGTCCTTGGCAAGATTGACCTCACGCTTGACGTATATCTCTTTGGCTTGGCGCACCTGAACATCCTCAAATACACCAGGCGCAACTTCAACTCTCTCTATTCCGTTGTCGAAGCCGGCATATTGTGTGGCGGTGACGAGCACTTGTGGAGTGCCGCCCCAAAACATCACTCCTGCATCGAATGAAATTCGATAACGGTCGTCGTTCTTCAGAAGGCGACCGCCATAACCGAAACCTATGTATGGACGGAAATTATTCACCTTCACCTTGGCTATCATCATGTTGTCCTCGTTGGGCTCCACATAGCATGGTTCACCCGTGTCCTTGTATTCTCCCAACTGCACTTTCATCCTGCCGTAGCCCTTGAATTTGTTGTAGATGTCCTCATCGGCATAGAGGTCCTGTCCGCCCAACGATATGTAGGGTGACTCGAAGTCGGAGAAGAGATTGTTATAGGATGTTATCACGCGGTCGTAGAGGTTGTTGTAGAACGACGTGGATACGAGCGAGGTGGCGTCATATACGGCATTCTCGGCATAGGCTATGCGCGAGGGACCCCAATAGAATCCACCAGTCAGGTGCCAGTTCTTGTTGCGGAACGGGGTAATATCCACAAGGAACTTGAAATTCTGGAACTTGGGTGTCCCCACCATATCCACCTCCTTGTCAACGGTGGTGCCAATCATGTCGTGGAGCAAGCCCGAGAGTTTGTTGAATTGCTCATCTTTCTCAGCCTGGGTCATTGACTCGTCTCCAGCCTCAAAGCCGAAGTGCATGGTGGCGTTGAAGCGGGGCATATAGGTAAAACCGGTTCTCACGCTAACCCATTTCTCCACGACAGGAACGGAAAGGTCGAGACCTATACCCTCAGTTCCGAGGGTAAGACCAAGGTCGAGGTGCTTGATTATCTTGTTGCTTGTTTGATTGATCTCGCCTGATATGTTCTGTGCGCAAGCGATGTTCGTCGCCATGGCAATAGCCGCTGCGATGGTGATGATT
>CALZYS010000128.1 GCA_945830345.1 uncultured Prevotella sp. | reverse complement strand
TCTGCCATCATCAAGAAATACTGGGATATGTTCTACGACGGCAAGGAGCCTTGTATGGGCGACAGGAACGTGAGGACATTTGAGTTGGCGATGTTGCTGAGGTCGATATGCGACTACTCGCAGGCGATGCTTGAGGAGGTGATTCCACGATATGACGGATTCCCCGAGGACGAATGGCGCAGGACAATTGAGAGCGCACTCAAGGAACCAAGGAAGGGAATGCCATATAAGCTGAAGCAGGTGCTCGACGCAATGAAAGAGGACCGCAAACTGAAATACTTGGCTTTGGGTGCCGGAAAGGGTGACGACGAGAACGACTCCAACGTGAGGGGCGCAGGTATGCCGCAACGGCCTCAACGTATGCCACGATTCTTGAAACTCCTTTCGTCGAAGGTGCCGGAGAAGTTCAAAGCTATGCTGGAAGAAGCTGTGTGGCCATCGTTGTGCGCTCATCTTCATGGGGTTAGGTTTAAGTATATCGATGGGTGCGAGCGTGAGGCAAATATTTCATCTCCGCTTATCGGACGACAAGGAATAGGTAAGGGAAACGTGAAAGCGCCGATAGAGATAGTGCTTGCCGACATCACAGAGAGCGACGAACAGAACGAGAAGCGCGAGACCCAGTGGAGGCAAAACAACTGGGGCAAGAGCTCGCAAAAGGACAGGCAGAAGCGACCCTCGGACATCATCATCCAGCGCCTTGACACCGACCTCACTCCTGCAGCTTTGGCTCAATCATTAGTGGATGCTGAAAACAACGGTGAGCGAAGAATAATCACCAGCGTTGATGAGATTGAAATGCTCAATCAGATAAGCAACAAGGGCGTTGATTCGGTGGGCCTGCTAATCCGGTACGCTTTCGATTCTGCAAAATGGGGACAAAAAAGGGTCGGGATAGATTCGGTGAATGGCAAATACACCGTACGTTGGGTTTGGAATGCAAGTTGCACCCGTGAATCGGCACATTCATTCATCACAAAGAGATGGGTATCGAACGGTACGCTGAGCCGACTCAATCTCAATACAATACTCGTGCCCAAGGGACGTCAGGATATTTCAGTTATCGGTGATTACGACGATAACTACAAGGAGAAGATAAGGGCGTATGTTGACAAACTAAATGCGGCAAGCGGACTTGTGCAGTGCGTCCAGGCTGACAAGTTGGCGAAGGAGATGCTCAACGAGCATAACGACATCGCCGACCAATGTGAGAGCGAGGGTTATCGCATCATGTCCTACCGTGCGGTGGTGATAGGCTGGTTGAAGGCAAATATCCTTTATATCCTCAACGACTATAAATGGGATAAGGCAATAGGCGAATATGTGGCTTATTCGGTGCGTAGGGACCTATGGGTGAAGTTCTTCCACTTTGGTGACGAAATCACTGAGGTGTTCGATAAAGAGGATGACAACAACCATAGCCCTATTCCGCAGAATATGTTTGCGGTGCTGCCGAAGGAGTTCACTTATAATGAGTTCCTTGAAATAAGAAAAGCCCAGGGATTGGCTGGCGACGGCAAGAGTACGCTGCGCTCATGGGTGCATCGCAAGATGTTGATGATAGACGACTTGAGCGGCAGGTATGTGAAAATTCGCACATAGGCGTTGCAACGTTGCAGCGTTGCAGCAGAATTTATGACTTAGGCACGGATTAACGCGATTAATCCGTGCCTATTTTATTGTATATACAGTAAAACCGAATGAAGAAAATATAATTTTCTTTAATTATTATCGCATATATGCTTTTTTTTCGTAAATTTGTAGGCTGAATACGCAAGCCTGCAAAAGGTGGAGCATTGATTAATAAAAAACTTAATCATTCACGAACAATTAGAACGATATGAAAAGACTGATAACCATAATGGTGTTAGGGCTGACTATGCTCACCACAACATCGTATGCACAGAACTATTCGGCACTGTGGAAACAAGTGAAGACCGCCCAGGACAAGGACCTGCCCAAGACGGAGTATGACCTGCTGATGCAGATAGCCGAAAAGGCGGAAGGGGAAAAGGCATACGGACAGTTGATGAAGGCAAGGATACAGGCTGTCAATGCCATTAATAACATCAACACCGACTCACTGCTGCCGGCAGTGAAGAGGGTGGAGAACGCCTACGGAAAGGCATCCGACAAGGCACTGAAGGCTGTGTATGCCGCCGTGCTCTACAGGATATTCGACTCGGCTGGCAACCGGCTCGACGTGGACGGTGAGACGGGACACGAGGCTAAGGCTGCGGAATATCGCAAGGCTGCCATCGCCGACGTGAACATGCTCGGCAAGACAAAGGCGGGCGTGTTCGAACCGATGATCATCGAGGGCGACAATGCCAATATCTTCGGCGGCGACCTGCTGAGTGTCATCGGCAATGAGACGAGACAGTATATGCCAATGTACGAATACTACAACAAGAACGGCAACAGGCGCGCGGCCTGCATATCGGCTCTGAAATACGTACAGACGGAGGTGAAGGAGGACGCGGGAAAATATGCCGTGAAGAAATCACCGTTTATATTCGCCCTCGACTCGGTGCTCCACGTGTATGCCGACCTCGACGTGGCTGGCGAGGTGGCCATCGCCCGCTATCAGGCAATGACAAGGTGCAAGGACGTGACTGTGGAAGACCGCATAGGATATATACACTACGCCCTCGACAAATGGGGCGAATGGCAGGGAATGGGACAACTGCGCAATGCCGAGAAGGAACTGACGCGCTCGATGTTCACTGCCGAGATTGACAAATGCGTGAAGCGCCCGGGCATCGACTTCTGGGTGAAGCTCAACAATGTGAGAAACGTGGGCACGCTGACGATGAACATATTCAAGGTGGACGTGGACGGCAGTAAGAACTACTCGCTGAGCAGCTCAAAAGACCTGAAATTCATTAAGTCGAAAACAACCGAATATCCATTCATGACAAAGACCGCAAACTTCGGCGGCATACCTAATTACCAAATCGCGAACGACTCCATCAAGGTGGAGGGATTGCAAAAGGGCGTGTATCTCGTGGAGGTGTCGTCGAATCCCGCCACCGCCACAAGCAGGCAACTGCTGTGGGTGAGCGACCTCATGACCATCGCGCAGTCGATGCCGGGCAACAAGATGAAGTTTGTGGTGGTGAACGCCACAAGTGGACAACCCGTGAATGGCGCGACTATCAACGTTAAGCAGTTGTCGGCTAATGCCAAGAGCGAGACTCTCACTTGCGACGCCAACGGTGAGGCTATATTCGAGATGGACGGAAGGAGTTCGATAGACTACTACACATACACCGCCGATGACAAGGCCTGCCTGAAAAGCACGATATGGAGCGGATTCAACTTCAACGACTCCGACGGAAGAACGGAGGAAGAGGTGAACCTGTTCACCGACCGCAGCATCTATCGCCCGGGACAGAAGGTGAAGGTGGCTGCCGTGGTGTATGCCAAGGACTCATGGACAAAGGCGCGCGCCATCGAAGGCAGGAAGATGACCGTGGTGCTGCGCGACGCCAACCGCAACGTGGTGGATGAGCAGGAGGTGACGACGGACAAATACGGAACGCTGAGCGCAGAGTTCAACCTGCCGGAGAGCGGTATGTCGGGTTCGTATTTCATTAAGGCTGGAGGACAAATCAAAAGAATACGTGTAGAGGAATACAAGCGACCTACATTCAAGGTAGAATTCCCTACTGTCAACACTAAGTATCAGGGTGGTGACACACTGAGTGTCAAAGCTAAGGCATTGTCGTACGCCGGAGTACCAGTGCAAGGGGCAAAGGTGAAATACCGCGTGGTGCGCCGACCTGCCCTTTGGTGGACTCCTTGGTACGCCAAGCATATCAAAAACAAGATTGCAGAAGAGGAAACCATCACCGACGGTGACGGTCATTTCGACGTGTCCATCCCGCTCATACTACCCAATGACGGTAATAACAGGATGTTCTACAACTTCGTAGTGGAGGCCGACGTGACGGATATCAGCGGCGAGACTCACAGTGGCGAGATGGTTTTACCTCTCGGCAACCGCCCAACAGCCATCAGCAGCAGTCTTGCCGACAAGGAACTCGGCGACAGTCTGAAGAGCGTGACGGTGTATCTGAAGAACCAGGCAGGCATTGATGTCAACACTCCCGTGAGAATGAGAATCGACGAGGGAGAATGGCTTGAAGGTCGTACAATGACTCCTATCCAGTTGCCATCACGACTGGCCTCAGGCAAGCACTCACTGTATGCTCTCTGCGACAGTGACACCTTGAGACAGGAATTCATAGTGTTTAATCTCGATGACAAGACACCATGCACTGACACCGACGAGTGGTTCTATGTGTCTGCCGACCATTTTGCCGACAATAACAGTATCGTGACGTTACAGGCAGGTTCATCAAGGGAGGACATCCATGTTGTATATAGCATAATATCAGGCAACAAGGTGCTGGAGAGCGGACGCGAGAATATAAGCAACGCCCTTATCAACCGCACATTCAGATACAAGGAGGCTTACGGCAACGGAATATTGCTCACCTACGCATGGGTAAAGGACGGTGTATTGCATAACTTCTCACAGACAATACAAAGACCTGTTCCCGACAATAAGCTCCAGATGAAATGGACTACATTCAGAGACAGACTTGTACCGGGACAGAGCGAACAGTGGACAATGAGCATACTCGGTGCCGACGGCAAACCGGCTGACGCCCAACTGATGGCGACACTATACGACGCCTCACTCGACCAATTGATGAAGCACAAGTGGAACTTCAACGTGAGTCTCGACACGCCACTGCCCTACACCTCATGGGAGACGGCTTATCGACAGGAACTGTTGTTCTCGGCATCGGCGCGACTGTCAAAACTTAATTTCACACTGCTTCAACTGTCACACTTCGACGAGGCGCTGTTTGACCTCAGTGGAAGAAGATTTTTCCCAAGTTCAACACGTGTAATGATCAGGGGCGGTGTAAAATTTGCCGCCGCCAAGATGGTGCCCGGCGAGGGTAACATGGTGGCAGTGGAGGAGATGGCAATGGCCAACGGTGCCAACATCGACATGAAGGCCTCCAAGGAAAGCAACAGTGACGGAGAGAAGGGCGAGGAGACAATCCGCGAGAACATGAACGAGACGGCTTTCTTCTACCCCAACATCATCACCGACAAGAAGGGCAACGCAGTGATATCATTCACACTGCCCGAGACACTCACCTCATGGAGATTCATGGGATTGGCTCACACGCAGGGAATGTCGTTCGGATTGCTTGAGGGCGAGACGGTGGCGCAGAAGGAGATTATGGTGCAACCCAACATGCCGAGATTCGTGCGAATGGGTGACAAGACAACCATCGCCGCAAAGATATTCAACACGGGCAACGCTCCCGTGAAAGGCGACATCCGTATGGAACTGAGCGACCCCGAGACGGGAAAGGTGATAATGAGCGAGAGCAAACCATTCGCTGTGGAGCTCAACAAGACAAGCGCAGTGACATTCGACTTCGCTCCCACCGACGACACCCCCACCCTCGTGGTATGCAAGATTGTGGCCAACGGAAAGAGCGACAACGGCAAGGCCTTCTCCGACGGCGAACAGCACTATCTGCCCATTCTGCCCAACAGGGAGAGAGTGACTGAGACGGTGTCGTTCACACAGACGGACAAGGGAGTGAAGACGGTGAATATCGACAAACTGCTGCCGGTGAAGGACAACACGGCACGACTGAC
>CALZYS010000127.1 GCA_945830345.1 uncultured Prevotella sp. | reverse complement strand
CCATCGAGATGATGAAGTCGTCGAGCAGAGTGTCGTCGGGGATGTCGGTCATGAGATGGCGACGGATGACACACAGTTCGCCAGCCGCTCCCATGGCAGAGTAGAGTTCGGAGTCGAGCCGCTTGAGAGTGCTCTCGTATTTCCAGTAGAGTCCCTCTCCCTGTGCAGCCTCGTCGGAGTCGCTCTTAGCCATCACCTTCTTCTCGCCCGACACGCATCCCACCCGTGGGTCCTGCATAAGTCGTGCTATCTCCCTCACGGCTCCGGGGTTGAGCATCGTGTTGGCGTCAGTCATCATCACAATCTCGGTGTCTATCTCCTTGATGCCATGCTTGAGTGCTGCAGCCTTGCCTCGGCGTTCGGGTGAAAATATCACCTTCACGTCGGGATAGGCGGCGAGCAGCGAGTTGGTGTTGTCGTTGCTGCCGTCGGTCACCCACACAAGGTGAAGCCTGTCGGCGGGATAGTCGAGCCGTCGTGTGTTGTCCATCTTGGCGGCGATGATGTCCTCCTCGTTAAATGCGCACACCAGGAGCGTAACCTCGGGCAGACAGTCGTCGGTGATGTCTGCCAGAGGTTGCGCCTTGGTTGCCAGCCTTTTGATAAAAACCAGCAGATAAAGCACAATGCCGTATCCGACGTAAGTATAGACCACGATAGCCATACATAGCCAGAACAGTGTTGTCATCATTTTGTCTCTATCTCTTCCTGCATGTCTATGAAGTTGCCCTTCTTGTCGTAGAACTCATACTGAAGGAAGGCTAATTTCTGGCTTGGTATGACATTGATGCCCATACCGTATTTCATCTGCCATTTTCTCTTCATAGAGATAATGCCTTGGTTAATGTAGGCTGCCACGTAGGGGTGTACGTGGAGATTGAATTTCTTAATACCAATCTTGTTGACCATACGGTCGATTTTGCTTTCAAGTTGGTCAGTAAAGAGAATACTCGATTTGATTTTTCCCTTGCCGAAGCATGTGGGGCATGTTTCCTCTACGTTGACGTCCATGGCAGGGCGCACTCTCTGTCGGGTGATCTGCATCAGTCCGAATTTGCTCAGTGGCAGGATATTGTGGCGTGCGCGGTCTTTCTGCATGTTCTTGCACATTCGTTCATAGAGCATCTGCCTGTCCTCCGCAAGGTTCATGTCTATGAAATCCACAATGATAATTCCGCCCATGTCCCTGAGCCTGAGTTGCCTGGCCAGTTCGTCAGCCGCACCGAGGTTGACCTCCAGTGCGTTTTGTTCCTGTCCGTTTTCCGCCTTGGTGCGGTTACCGCTGTTAACGTCCACCACGTGCATCGCCTCGGTGTGCTCGATGATGAGATAGGCGCCACGCTTGTAGTTGACAGTCTTGCCAAAGGCCGACTTCACCTGCTTCGTCACGTTGAAGTTGTCGAAGATGGGTACAGTGCCCTTGTATAGTTTCACGATGTCAACCTTGTCGGGGGCTATAAGTCCCACGTAGTCCTTCACCTGGCCGAATACTGTCTCGTCATTGATGTGTATGCCGTCGTAGGTGGTGTTAAACAGGTCTCTGATAAGAGCAACAGCGCGCGATGTCTCCTCTAGGGCTATCTTTGGCCTTTCGGTGGTCTTCTGTACGGTTGTGATGGCGTCCTCCCATCTCTTCAGCAGTATTTTCATCTCGCTGTCAAGTTCAGCCACTCTTTTTCCTTCTGCCGAAGTCCTCACAATCACGCCGAAGTTCTTAGGCTTGATGCTCTGCACCAGTTGTTTCAGTCTTGTGCGCTCCTCGCCCTTCTTGATTTTGGAAGATACCGAAACCTTCTCCTGGAAGGGCATGAGCACCATATACCTGCCTGCAAAGCTCAGTTCGCACGTGAGTCGCGGTCCCTTGGTTGAGATGGGCTCCTTGACCACCTGCACGAGCACCTCCTGTCCCACCTTGAGCACGTTCTGCACGCTGCCGTCCTTCTTGAGGTCGGGCAGTCGGGTGGCCTTGGTGATGGGGAAGAGTTTCTTGCGGTCGCTCTGAACTTGCTTGAGGTATTTCTCGTATGAGGAATACTGTGTACCCAAATCGAGGTAGTGCAGGAATGCATCGCGTTCGTAGCCGACGTCCACGAAACACGCATTCAGTCCGGGCATAAGCTTTTTCACTTTTGCCACATAGATGTTGCCAACCGAGAATGATGCCGAGCGCGACTCGCTTTGGTATTCCACTAAGCTTTTGTCCTCGAGCAGCGCAATCGATATCTCCTTTGGTTGTACGTCGATGATTAGTTCGCTTGTCATTCCTTTAACATTGATAATTGGGGTACTTTCTAAACAGAAAGGGTGTGCCAAAATCCGTGTTGAGGACTTTGAGGCACACTCCCTTCATTTCTTTCTGCGAACAGCAGCGGGCAAGGATTACTTGCTCTTGTGTCTGTTCTTTCTTAATCTTTTCTTACGCTTGTGCGTAGCCATCTTGTGGCCCTTCTTCTTTTTACCGTTTGGCATTGTTTAAGAATTTTAAATTATTACTAAATGTTGATTATTTCATTTTCTCGATGAAAGACTTTGAAGGCTTGAAAGCCGGGAAGTCGTGAGCCTCGATAATCATGGTGGTGTTCTTAGAGATGTTGCGGGCTGTCTTGGCTGCACGTCTCTTCACGATGAAACTACCGAAGCCGCGAAGGAAGATGTCCTCCTTCTCGACTGCTAAGCTGTTGATTACTTCTTCCATAAATGCCTCAACTGTGGCACCGACTTCAATCTTGCCCAAACCAGTCTTTGCGGCGATCTTTTCAATAAGTTCTGCTTTTGTCATATCTTTAAAATATTATATCTTTGTTTATGCCTTTTAATATGCGATTTGTTGAGTGTTTTTACTCATTCGTTCATAATCGGCTTGCAAATATACTGATTTTCAACGAGAAACGGAAATATTATTAGACTTTTTTTAGAAAAAAGTGTTATTTTCACGTTTTTTATTGTATTTAATTGTCCCTACACCTTATTATATATATAAAGAGTGAGGTGCAACAGCGTATTATTTTCGATAACGCAAATCCCAGTTTTGTAAGTATTATAGATTTTCTAATCCCTAATTCCTAATTCCTAATTCCTAATTCCTAATCCCTAATTGACTTCGTCGATTGCTGGCTTCACCTCAGCATAGCTCGAGCAAGCTCGGCTCTGCATTCGGTTTGCGCAGCAATTCCTAATTCCTAATTCCTAATTCCTAATTCCTAATCCCCTTTACTCCGGCAAGTGAAAACGATAGGATCGGTCGAACACCTCGCGCACCTTGTTAATTTCGAGGAAGGTGGTGCCGCCGCCCTCACCGAACGAACCGCTCAGATATGCTATCTGGTCGTCGAGGTCGATGTATGCCTTCTGGCGCAACATCCTCACTGCCGCAAGAAATAGTTGCTGCGACGAGATATGCTCCTTCTGATAAACGGGAATCACTCCGTAACTGAGATTCAGCCAGCGCTGCAGTTTCTCCTTGTAGCAGATGGCGAGCACAGGCGTGGGGCCACGGAATGCCGCAAGGTTGCGGGCGGTCTGACCCGTCGAACTGTCGGTGATGATACCCTTCACGCTCATCGTCTGTGTTGACTCGATGGCACTGTGGGCGAGGAACTCGCGTACAGAGCAGTTGGCCGACATGGGTATCACGATGTCGTTCTCCCTCACCTTGTCCTTCTCTGCCTGTTCGGCTATCTGCGACATGGTGCGCACAGCCTCGATGGGGTAGTCGCCCGATGCCGTCTCGCCACTGAGCATGAGGGCGTCGGTGCGATAGTATATGGCATTGGCGATGTCGGTCACCTCCGCGCGAGTAGGTCGGGGATTGTGTATCATTGTATGGAGCATCTGCGTGGCTACGATAACGGGTTTCTTTGCCCTCACGCACTTGCGTATGATACTGCGCTGTATGCCCGGTATGCGCTCGATTGGCACCTCGATGCCAAGGTCGCCTCGGGCAATCATTATACCGTAGGAAGCCTCGATAATCTCGTCGATGTTATCCACTCCCTCCTGGTTCTCTATCTTGGATATGATCTTGATGTCGCTGCCTCGCTCGTCGAGCAGTTTCTGCACTGCCTTCACGTCGGAGGCGTTGCGCACGAAGGAGTGGGCGATGAAGTCGATGTCCTCGTCGATGGCAAGGTTGATGTTGGTGATGTCCTTGCCGGTGAGTGCGGGCAGGTCGATGTGCACTCCGGGCACGTTGACGCTCTTGCGCGAACCGAGTTCGCCGTCGTTCTTCACCTGTGCTATCACGGCGGGGCCGTTGAGGCCTATCACCTCCATGTCGAGGGCACCGTCGTCAAAGAGGATATGGTTGCCCACCTGCACGTCCTGTGCGAAATTGACGTATGACACATTCACAATGTCGTGCTCACTGTCAACGTCGGGCCTGCCGAATATCTTCACCACGTCGCCCGTCTTGTAGTGGATGGGTTTTTCGCATGCGGTGGTTCGGATTTCGGGTCCCTTGGTGTCGATGAGGATACCGATGTGGTGCGACACCTTCCTTGTGTTCCTGATAATCTCCCTGATACCGTCGGCTGAGGCGTGTGCCGTGTTCATTCTCACTACATTCACACCGGCGTAGAACAGGTCGCGGATGAATTCCACACTGCAACGTCGGTCACTCACGGAGGCTACAATCTTTGTCTGTCTCATTATTTAAATATTTGTCTATGTTGTTGTGGTAAAACTAAAATCCTATTGTAAATCGGTTGCAAAGTTACAATATTTTTTGCACATATACAAAGTTTTTGCCCTCATTTTGCTATAATTATTAAAAAAATATGCCGATTTTGTTGGTCATTATCAGAAAATGCCGTAACTTTGCAGCCAAATTTGAATTTTTATATAAGAATAAGATATGAAACATCAGTTAAGAAGTGCCGTGTGCACTGAAGGTAGAAGGATGGCAGGAGCGAGAGCTCTGTGGGTTGCCACTGGTATGAAGCGTGAACAGTTCGGCAAGCCCATTATTGCCGTCGTCAACTCATTCACGCAGTTTGTGCCTGGACACACCCATCTCCATGAGATTGGCCAGATTGTTAAACAGGAAATTGAAGCCATGGGCTGCTATGCAGCTGAATTCAACACCATCGCCATCGACGACGGTATTGCCATGGGACACGACGGTATGCTCTATTCGCTGCCCTCGCGCGACATTATTGCCGACTCGGTGGAGTATATGGTGAATGCCCACAAGGCCGACGCCATGATATGCATATCCAACTGCGACAAGGTGACTCCCGGTATGCTGATGGCTTCCATGCGTCTCAATATCCCCACCGTGTTCTGCTCGGGCGGACCGATGGAGGCTGGACGCTGGCGTGGCGAGAATGCCGACCTTATCACGGCGATGATTAAGGGTGCCGACCCGTCGGTGAGCGACGAGGAGATGGCAGAGATTGAGGGATGCTCATGCCCTGGATGCGGAAGCTGCTCGGGTATGTTCACCGCCAACTCGATGAACTCCCTCACTGAGGCAATCGGACTCTCGCTGCCTGGCAACGGCACTATCCTTGCCACTCACGAAAACCGCATCCAACTCTTCCGCGACGCTGCACGTCAGGTGGTGAAGAACGCGATGGCATACTACGAGGACGGCGACGAGAGCGTGCTGCCCAAGAGCATTGCCACACGCAAGGCTTTCCTCAACGCCATGACACTCGACATAGCGATGGGCGGAAGCACCAACACCGTGCTCCATCTCTTGGCAGTGGCACAGGAGGCTG
>CALZYS010000126.1 GCA_945830345.1 uncultured Prevotella sp. | reverse complement strand
AACGTAGCCACTGCCGTGATGCCGATGTTGCGGCCTGGCTTATATTGACGGGTAATCTGCACCACCTCGCGGGTTGAGCCGTCGGCATTCTTTGCCTCGGCAAATTGCTTGTAGCTCACCTTCTGGGCGAGGATGTCGCGGATGTTGGCCTTAATCTCCCAGTGAGAGCCAAACTTCTTTGAGATGGTGAAGTCGAGCACGTCGCGAGGCATCTCGTAGCTGTCGGGCACACGGGCGTTGTCCTCGCTGCCGGTGCTGCCCTCGCTGCGTCCCACACCGATGATGCGCTTGCCTATGCGGTTGTAGAGCAACGACAGAGAGAGCTGCTGCTTGTCGTTCTTATAGAAAAGACCGGTGTTGACAAGGTAGGGCGACTGTCCCTGCATGGGTCGGTTTTCATATCGCGACCCTGCGGGGAAATTTACCCTCGAGTGGATGAGCGTTCCGTTGAAAGAGAGAGAGAAATTACGCAGACCTATGAATGAGAGGTCCTTACGGATATCCAGCTCCACTCCGAAGTTGTCGGCACTCTCGGCATTCTCGTAAGAATACACGAGGTCGGTGCCACCAGCCACTGTATATGTCCATTCTATGGGGTTGCTGAAATGCTTGTAGAATCCGGCTATCGTGATCTGCTCGCCACGTGAGGGATAGAACTCATAACGCAGATCGACGTTGTGTATGTAGCAGGATTTCAGATCCACTTTTCCCTGTACGTTGGATGCAAGGTCGAAGTCGTAATAAACCGATGGTGACACCTCGCGGAACTCGGGACGATTGACCGACTTGCCGTAGGCGAGACGCACCTGGTGCTTGTCGTCAAACTTATACACCGTATTCACCGAGGGGAAGAAGTCGCGGTTGCGATAGAACTTGCTCTTGGGGCTCTCCACGTCGTCGCGGCTATTGGTGATGAGCTCCATCTGATTGAACTCATATCTCACTCCGGCATAGATGTTGAGTTTGCCTACGGGAATTGAGGCTGCCAGATAACCCGCTCCAAGGGTGTTGTGTCCCTTATAGTTATTGCGCATCACCAAATCCTCAAGAATGTTGAGACCGTTGCCGCCGAGGTATTGTTCGTTGGAAAGAAGTTCGGTCATGTCCATACGTCGGAATCCCTCGGGCAGGTCGTTGTTCTGTGGATCCCATGTGTAGAGTAACTGGCGTGTCTTGTATTCACGAGTGCGATATTCGCCGTAGGCACCAATCCTGAGCGAAGGCTCAAACGAACCGAAGTGGAAGTCGTGCTTCTCGTTGATATTTGCCGACATGATATGCTCGTCGAGTTTGGTGAACTCGCGGTTGATGTCGTTGCTGCTGGTGAGCTGGATGATGTTGTCGTTCTGGTCGTTGATAGTGTAGCGCTTGCGGTCGGGCATACGTCGGTTGGCGTAGGAATAGCTTGCGCTCCACTCCAGATGGTCGTCGGTGAATGTGTGCTTACCCGTGAGCTGTGTATTGTATGTGATACGGCTGCGATAGTAGTATTCCGCTCCTATCTCATTGTTCGACTGTGCGTCGATACCGACACGGTCGGTGTAGCGCTCATTTACGAGACGATTGAAGATATTCTTCAGTTCATACTTGTTATTGCCCGACTTTGAGAGTAGGGCGAGGTTGAGCATGGCGCCGAGGCGCGAGTTGTTGTTATACTGGTTGTCGGTGGAACGACGCAGATAGTTGCTGCGGTCGTTGGCAGAGTCATACACTCCGAAGAGGTTGTTCTGCATGTCGGTGAACGACCTTGTCTCGTTGGTGTAGTTGACAGCACCCACCATTCCGAGCTTGCTCTCGCCGATAGTCCAACGGCGGCTCCAGTCGGCACCCAACTTCAGGTCGCCAATGGGCTTCCTGCTCTTCACGCTCCAATCGTTGTTTAATCCGCTGCCGAGGATGCTTACCGCTCCATCCTTTATGTAGTCGCTGCTGAGATTGGCATAGCGGAAATCCTTGAAGTCGGTGGCATCATTCCAGTTGCCGCCCACGCTCACCGAGAATGTGTTCTGCGAAGGAATATCCTTGGTGTTAATCTGAATGAATCCGCCAGTGAAGTCAGAAGGATATTCGGCACTTGGCGACTTGACAATCACGAGGTTGTCAATCTGACTGCTCGGGATGATGTCGAAGGAGAAAGCGCGTGAGTCAGCCTCCGAACTTGGCACTGCACCACCATTGATCCACACATTATTATATCTTTGTGAAAGACCTCTCACCATCACAAACTTGTCCTCGATGAGGCTCACTCCCGGCACTCGGCGAATCACCTCGCCAGCGTTGTTATCCTGGGTGCGTCGAATCTCCTGTGCCGAGATGTTGCTCACCACCTGGTCGCTCAACTTGGCTGCCTCAATCATGGCGGCATCCGTGTTCTTGCGTGCCATACCGGTCACCTTCACCTCGCCGAGCACCTGTTGGTCGCTCTCCATCTCGATTTTTACGGGCTCTGCGTTGGGGGAATCAGAAGCAGTAGTCTTAATAGAGAAATTCTTGTAGCCTACATATTTAATAATAATAGTGTGGCTACCCTTTTTGAGTCCTTTGAGTTCAAACTCGCCATTGACATCGGTGGCGCATCCATTGTCGCCCACCATCACCGTGGCACCAATGAGTGCCTCGCCTGTCTGTCGGTCAACCACCTTACCTTTTATATTAGCTGCAAGGGCAGTAATCGAGGTGGCAATCAGCAGCATCACGGCTGCAAATAATCTCTTTGTCGTTTTTTTCATTTTATTCATATATGTTTTCGGCTGCAAAGGTACGGCTACTTTATTACATTGGCATGACAACCGGATTATTAATCGGCTACAACCCTGTTATCAATCTGTTACAGCCTCATATTTATCCCGTTGCACCACAAATATACCATATTTTTATCCAAAATAACATAAAAAAAACGAGGAAACCTTTGGAGTTATAAAATATAATGTGTATTTTTGCGCTCAAATTGTAATAACAATAAATAAATGCTATTATGAAGAAAATGATTACACTCGTATTGCTGATGCTCTGGACATGCATAGAGATTGGCGCGATACAAGCATTTAAAGTGAGAAAGCACTTGACGCTCGAAGACGGCACATTAGTGATGGCCACGCTTCAAGGCGACGAGTTTTATAATTATTACATCACCGACGACGGTCGGGTACTCAATGCCACCGCGTCGGGCAAGTATCGAATAGTCAGTGAGCAGGCACACTCGCGAGCCAGACGAATGGCCGTCGAGAGATTGGCAGAGACCAACAGTCTTAGGGCAAAGAGCATAAGGAGAAATACGGAAAGCTCAGACGAATCAAGACACGGACTTGTGATTTTGGCACAGTTTCAAGACGTGAAGTTCTCTGCTCAAGGAACACAAGAATACTTCAGCCGTATGTTCAATGAAAAGGGATTCAGCGACAACGGCAACACCGGTTCCGTATCCGACTATTTCTACGACCAGAGCTACGGAAAGTTAAGCTATGAGTTTGACGTCGTAGGGCCAGTCACTCTTCCGAACCCCTTGGCTTATTATGGGGCACATGACGAAGAAAGCGGAGATGTTGACACACGTGACTTGGATTTTGCCGCCGATGCCTGCACGACAGCCCAGGACCTTGTTGATTTCTCGAAGTACGACGAAGACAATGATGGCATAGTAGATAATGTATTTATACTGTTTGCCGGATATAGCGAGGCCATGGGAGCAGCCCCGGAATGTATATGGCCCCACCAGTGGGTAATTTGGGACAGGAATCTCACCATCGACGGAAAGAGGATATACAAATATGCATGTTCCAACGAATTGCTTTGGTCGTCGGGAGAGGCTCTCAATGGCATCGGTACCGCTTGCCATGAGTTTAGCCATACCTTAGGCCTTGCCGACACATATAATACCATGGGAGGTAACTCTCCCGTAGGACAATGGGATGTGATGAGTGGCGGAAGTTATCTTGGAGAACCCCATGGCTCATGTGGCTCCCCTATTTCCTATACTGCCTACGAGCGTTGGGCGTTAGGATGGCTTGAGCCGACAGAGCTGAACGAGGAAACCACAGTCACTGACATGAAGCCCATAGAAGACTATGCCGAGGCATACGTCATGTATAATGAGGCTAACCGAGATGAGTATTACTTGCTTGAGAACCGTCAGCTGCAAAAATGGGGTAAGGTCATTGGTAGCCATGGACTTATGGTGACACATGTTGACTACGACGAATGGGCATGGTTCAGAAACAGAGTCAATAACGATGACGCGCATCCCCGATTTGCGGTAGTGTCGGCTTGCGAGGATGTTAATGACTATAATGGCACCCTGTTCCCGGGAACAACAGGCAATACCTTGTTAACCAACAACTCCACACCTGCCGCAACACTATTCAACCCTAACGACGATGGCACATATTTCCTCAACAAACCGGTGGAAAACATCAGCGAGAGCGACGAAGGAACAATATCATTCGTGGCTTGCACAGGCATCGCAAAACGTTATGACAGAGAAATAAAGGCCAAACTCAATTCCGACGGCACCATCGCCTGCCAGTGGGACGCTGTCCAGGATGCCGTGAGCTATGATGTTGAACTGAGTGCCAAGACTACCCAACCTTCTCCTTACAACCATGCCATCATAGATGAGACTTTCGACAATGTCCCCAAGGAGGATGGCACTGAGGACATCAGTTCTCTGCTTGAAGAATACATCGGCATAGACTGGGATGGATATGACGTCTATACCGCCCTCAATGGCATAAGGATAAACTCTTATGGAGTTTTCGGCACTGAGATATTCAAAGTGTGGGAGACAAACAACGCAACATTTGTCTTTGACATGTCACCCTATGTGAATGGCCAAACCACAAAGGGCTGTATTTCCATATACACGATAGACGGTAAAAACATTGCCACGTGGGATATTTCTTTAGACAAGCAGCAAAAGTTAATATTCAACGCCTCTCTTGAAAAAGGACAGAATTACTATCTCTTTTTTGACAGTTTCAATGCACCTGTGTGTATTTCTGGCATTTCCGTATATGATGGCTTATATGACGAAGAGGATTTCACAAGGGAGGATCAGCCTTCATTGTCAGAGGAGACCCTCACGCCCGAGCAAGTCAACACCGCCGACAACTCCGTTGTGTTCAGCGGCATCCAGAAGGGCTATAACTACAGTGTACGCGTGCGCTCAAATCTCTCCGACGGCAGGACGTCTATCTGGTCGCTGCCCGTAGATGTTGACATGACCTCAGGCATTGAGTCAGTCACTTCTGATGCTCTTCCTTCATGGGATGGCAAGAATGTCATTTACGACATCACCGGTCGTCGTGTGACCTCAAAGTCCCGTCCTGGTATCTACATTCAGAACAGAAAGAAAATAGTATGGCGATAGGTTAATGCCCGCCTGTAGGGGTTTACACGACGTAAGCCCCTACAAGCGGAAGTTTCATTCCTACACTTCCTCCATTCTCAACAAATCCCATCCCACGAACTGCATTATTATCTTGTGCATCTGCGTGCCCTGTCGCAGTGCCTCCACTCGCGGGGCCGCGGCATAGCCGTTGATTTGCACAAATGCCTTCTGCCATTGCTCCTCGGCAGCCTGCTCGCCAGTGAGGTCGTCCAATGTCACAGGACTCACTCCCGTGAGGAATATTCACTAATGGTCAGTCCAAATAGTTGACCAAATACAAGCATATCGTTGGAATAATTTCGAAAACCAACTATAAGATTATTTATTTGTCGTAGTACAAAGGTTATTATGTAGTA
>CALZYS010000125.1 GCA_945830345.1 uncultured Prevotella sp. | reverse complement strand
TTATTTTTGCGGCGTGAAAGAGTGGAAAATAGACATATTGACCAGTTCAAGTGCCCTGCCGGAATGGACATCCAATGATTTTTTCCACAGCAGGCAACTGTTTCTCATCTATGAGCAGACACCACGTCACTCCCCCTTCATGGTGATTGCCAAGGACGAGAACGGCAGGGGTGTGGCATGCCTTTTGGCTGTAGTGAGGGCAAGAGGTATGTGGATTCCACCTTTTATTTATTGGCATTGCCGAATATATGGCGAGGGTGACTACGACGATAGTTTGGAGAAGGCGCAGAAGGAGGAAATCTTCGGACTGATGATTCGTGCCATCACGCAGAAGATGCGGCTTAGGACTTTCTATATCGAATTGAGTAATCTATCGTCTAAGATGTTTGGTTACAGGGAGTTACGTGGTGCAGGGTATTTCCCCGTGGCCTGGATGAGCATTCACAATTCGCTGCATAGCAAACCCGCAGAGGAGCGCATTGGCGACAAGATGAAGAAAAAACTGAGTAATGCCATTAAGCGTGGGGCGCGTACAGAGGAAGCCACAAGTGATGCTGATGTGGATAGTTTTATCAAACTGCTGCACAATCATAACCTCCTCAAACCCAAGCGATATATTCCCACAAACAAGTTCTTCCATATTATAAAGGACAATAGGAATTGCCATCTGCTGCTGACGAAATACAACTCGAAGTCAATCGGCTGTGCTGCCCTCGTTTATTCCAACGGCAATGCCTATCTGTGGTATTCAGCATTCCTCAGGAAGACTTATATGAAGTTGCATCCCGACGACATTACATTGTGGAACGCCATCAAGAAGGCGCAGGATGACGGATGCGCTCATATTGTCTTCCTCGACGTGGGACTGCCTTTCCGTCGCAATTCGCTGCGCGACTTTATCTTGCGTTTTGGCGGCAAGCCGATGAGCACCTATCGGTGGTTCTATTTCACCAATCCGTGGCTCAATAACGTGTTAAAATGGTTGTATCGGGGATAAAAATGCCATAAAACTACATTTTTTCGCCAAATTATTTGCATATTCCGAATAAAATGCATACTTTTGCAAGCAAATAAATATTAGTATTCACAATTTAAACAGTTTGCCTATTGAAAAGACTATACCCGAAAAAATCAAAGGTATATGAATAAATACAAGAATATGACCGACGAAGATTTGGTCATTAGCTATATGGATGGCGATGCGAAAGCGTTCGACGAGATACTTTCACGGTATCAGTCAACCCTTTTCACGTATTTCGTTTATATAGTTAAGAATGAAGACGAGGCAAACGAATTGTTCCAGGAGACATTCGTGAAGGTGGTGGTGCATTTGCAGACCCGACGGTATAAGTCAATGGGCTTGTTCCGCTATTGGCTCTTGCGCATTGCCCACAACACCATATCCGATCGTCTGCGCAGGAGCGAGTTCAAACTGATGACTGACGCGAATACCGACAACGATCTCACGCGGCTCAACAACGACAGCATCACTGTTGACTCGTATGAGAGCGACATAATTCGTATGCAGACATACGACAAACTGCACGACATGGTGGAGCAACTGCCTGCCGAACAACGTGAGATTGTGTATCTACACTATTTCGAGGAACTGACGTTCAGGGAGATAGCTGATATTATGGGTATAAGTATCAATACTGCTCTTGGACGTATGCGCTATGCCATCATCAACCTGAGGAAGATGGCCGACTTCAAAGTTCTCTGAGCGAATGGATGACTGCCTCGGGGGTGGCACTCTTGAAGACGTAGCTGCCACTCACGAGCACATCCACGCCTGCTGCCACAAGTCTTGGGGCGGTCTCGCCCTGCACGCCTCCGTCCACCTCAATCAGGGCTTTCGACCCTTTCTCGTCGATAAGTTGGCGCAGACGGCGCACCTTGTCGATAGTGTTCTCGATGAATACCTGTCCGCCAAATCCGGGGTTGACGCTCATCAGCAGCACCATATCCACATCCTTTATTATGTCTTCAAGCACCCACACCGGAGTGGAAGGATTGAGTGTCACGCCAGCCTTCATGCCGGCATCATGTATCTCCTGTATTGTGCGGTGGAGATGAGTGCATGCCTCGTAGTGCACATTCATCATCATCGCTCCGAGTTTTGCCGTCTGCTTGATATACTGTTCGGGGTGCACTATCATGAAATGCACGTCGAGAGCCTTGGTACATTTCTTTGCCACGGCTTCGAGCACGGGGAATCCGAATGATATATTTGGCACGAACACTCCGTCCATCACGTCGAGGTGAAGCCACTCGGCCTCACTGCGGTTGATCATTTCAATGTCGCTGTCGAGATGCAGAAAGTCTGCCGCCAGCAACGAGGGTGATACTATGGTCATTTTCTTTTCAGTAATAATGTTAATAATTAGTTAATACACAATGGCACGCAAGTGCCGTCTGACAATTTTATTGCCCTGTAAGTGCGGGCTATTTTTCTGATTAGTTCGAGTGTCTGTTCACTCGGTGATGGTAGCTGGGTAAAATACTTCATAGGCAATTTGTTTTTTATTCTTCTATCATAGAAAACGCGCAACTCTATGAATTATTATATTTCCCGCCGTTTTTTTTATCCACGGATATTTTTTGTTGTAAAACCTTTTCTGTGGTCTAATTCCTGATAAGCTTGCAAGAATCCACTTTCTTCATTCCGTTGAGGAAGTCCTGTGCCTTCATGCGCTTCTTCCCCGCCAACTGCACCTCTTCGAGTTGCACCACTCCGTCGCCTGTGGCAACGAGCAGTCGCTTGCCCTCTACGATGATTGTTCCCGGGGCGGCTCCACCGTTATTGGTGTCAGCTACTTTTGATGTGGCATATATCTTCAATACGGTCTGTTTGCCATCAGCGTCGGAGAGAGTGGTCCATGCGCCGGGGTAGGGACTCAGTCCGCGAACGAAGTCATACACCTCTTTGCTCGTCTTCTTCCAGTCGATCTCGCAAGTCTCCTTGAATATCTTCGGGGCGGGCAGTAGTGTCTCGCCGGCAGTCATCAATTCTTCCTGCGGTATGGCATCTGGGTGTCCGTCGGCTTCCACTATGCGTTCGAGGGTCTGCATACAGATGTCAGCCCCCAAGTGCATCAGTCCGTCATACACATCCTCCACGTTATAGTCGTCGTGGATGTCGAATGGCAGTTGCATGATCACCTTTCCCGTGTCGATGTCGTGGTCGAGGAAGAAGGTGGTCACTCCTGTGCGTGTCTCGCCGTTGATTACCGCCCAGTTGATGGGTGCGGCACCGCGATATTGTGGCAATAGGGCGGCATGCACGTTGAATGTGCCGTATTCGGGCATGTCCCACACCACCTCGGGCAACATTCTGAATGCCACTACCACTTGCAGGTTGGCACCATATGAGCGCAGTTCGTCGACGAACGCCTCGTCCTTCATCTTCACAGGTTGCAGCACTGGCAGTCCGTGATCCACGGCATACTGCTTCACCTGTGATGGTTGCAGCACGCTGCCGTGCCTTCCCACTGGTTTGTCGGGCTGTGTCACCACTGCCACCACGTTATATCCGCCCTTCACGAGGGCGTCGAGGGTTGCCACGGCAAACTCCGGGGTACCCATAAACACTATTCTAAGATCTTCTTTCTTCATATCTCTTTATCCACAGATTATCACAACATTATTATTTAATTTCGATTATCACGGATTATTTATTTAGGCACGGATGGACACGGCTTTTGTATAGCCCTTTAGCAAATAAAGCCACTACGCATTGCGCAGCATCCGTGTCTTTTTTGAAAAAAAAGCCGTGTTAATCCGTGCCTAAAAATTATTCTAATCCGTGCCTAAACTCATCTCGTAGCATGGAATCCTTCGATGTTCTCATATCTGCGGCGCATCATGCGCGTGTAGATATTCCGCAGCCAATAGGGATGGGCGATAGTGGCAGCAGCGCCAAGGACGATCATGATGGTGTAGCCCAAGGTGTCGCCGAAGACCGCAGTGAGGATGAGTGCGATGAACACCGGCACGAAGAACACCACCAACTCGATGATGAGCTGCAGCGAGTTCTCGAAGTTGCCCTTCGACGTAATCTTCTCGTTGAGCGGCAGCGACTGCTTGTTGTACACCGCCAACTGGAACAGCAGACCGTATGCCACACCTGTGGTGATAAACAGGTAGGCAAGTATCATCAGTATCGAGAATCGTCCCGACACGATTGGCGGAATAAGCAGCAACAGCGGCAGCACCAACACTATGCAGAAGAAGTAATACTTTGCCCTCAGCAGGTCGAGAATGCTCTCGCGACGCGTGAAGAGGAAGTCGATGTAGTTGCCCTCGGGTGCCATTATCTTCACGAGGTTCACCGCTCCGAAGAACACGAAGCAGTAGAGACACCAGATGTTCACGGCGAAGGCACCCGTGTATGTATCCGTGAAGGCGAGCAGCAGACTGAGCATGGTGATTACCACTAATCCCTGGATGTATCGCTGGCGTATGGCCTTGTTGCGCATTGCGCTCTTAACCTCCAACGACAGGTATTCGCCAATCATTCCGAATCGCTCTAAGAACGAGAATCGGGTGGTGGGCGAGAAGGTCTTCTCTTCCTCTGCCGCCACCTCGGAGTCGGCAAGTCGGCGCGACAGCCAACTGTTCACCACGAAAAGCACAGCGATGAGCACTAATACCACTGCTGCGCACGTCCACGAGAATCCATAGTCGAATACGAAGTCGAAGATTTTGTAGAATCCCTTCTCTACGCCGAACACCAACAGTGGTATGCCCACTGCCGAGCCATACACGGCGATAGGCAGCACCCACCACCATATCTTCTGGTTGACGAGCGTGCGCACGAGCATATACCACAGTGCGTTTAGGATTACTATAGCCTCGCATAGCAGTATCAGTCCGATGGTCTCCCATCCGCCGAGTCCGCCGCACCATACGATGAATGCGTATGGCAGTATGACGGTGAGCCAGATGACGTTAAACGAGTTGATCATTGCCATCACGATGAAGCAGTCCACGATGTGGCTTTTCTTGATGGGCATGAGCAGATAGGGCTTGATGAGCAGCGAGGGTGTCTGCTGACCGCCGAACCTCATAAAGAAATCGAGTATCATGAGGAATGACATCATGATGAAGATGGCTCCCTCCTCGCCGCCTCGTGCCGACCATCCCAAGAAGGTGCCGAGGGCGATGAAGTAGATGCTCATGAAGGCAAGGCCCAAATAGGCGAACAACTTGCCAAACTTGTTCTGTTCGAACATCGGGTTGCGCTTCTCGCTCAATTTCATGTTGCGGCGCAACAGCTTGTATAACTCTATTCTATTCATATTCTTTTTAATTTTATTTTGGCACGGAAAACACGGAAAATCCTCATCACCTCAGGTCCACCACCTCGGCGTTCGGATAGTCCTTGGCTGGGAATGTGAAGGTGGCGTTGGGGATGTTTGCCTTCTTTAGCTGCGAGATGTTGATGGTGGTCCACTTCGTGCCTTGGCGCATCTTCACCTGCGAGGGTGCATACGTCTTTTTGTTCACCGTCACATACATCTCCTGTATCGACCGTTTCTTGTCCGTTGCCTTCAGATGCACCTCATATCCAGCGGCGGTGGTCTTCATCGTGTATGAATATCCCTTCTTGTAGATGTTGATGAAGTTGTAGGGATTCACCGCTTGAAGTTGAGCCTCGGTGGGATTGCTCACGTTCACCTCCTGCTGGCTTTTCATGTATGTCCACTGCGTCTTGCCGTTAAACCATACGATGGCTTGGGGCGTGGTGGCTTGGAACATTCGTCCCTTCACCGATATACGTCCCGAAGTGCTGCCGATGTTCTTCCCCGTCACCGTGAAGTTGGCAGTCACTCCGCCCTTGTTGCTCAGTGCCGCGGCAGTCTTGTC
>CALZYS010000124.1 GCA_945830345.1 uncultured Prevotella sp. | reverse complement strand
ATTCCTCATTCCTAATTCCTCATTCCTAATTCCTCATTCCTAATTCCTCATTCCTAATTCCTCATTCCTAATTCCTCATTCCTCATTCCTAATTCCTCACCTTCTCCCACGCGTCGTTTTGTGATGCGTTGATAGAGGTGAGAATATCGTAAATGCTTTCTTTTTCCTTTTGCGTTCCCTTACCTTTATATATGCTTGCCAGTTCGTCGCGCTTATAGTCGGTCCATATCTGCGGCAGACGGCTAAGTGGTTTGTTGGAGTGGGCCACCTTCAGGTCTTCCTCCAAGGCGGTGGATATGTTGGTACGTCCTCGCTCTGCATTGTTAGCCATTTCGTCAAGACCCTTGCGGTAGTAGTCATACTGTAGTTGGCGGAATGGTTTCATACCTTCGTCGAGATAGTCGTTGATGATTGCGAAACGGTTGCGACTGTCGTCGAATGCCTTCCATCCAGGGAATGTGAGGTTCTGGGCGTTGTTGGTGAGATACATGCAGCGTTGCAGAACCTCTGTGCCGCCAAGCGGGGAGAAGCTGTCGAGGTCGAGACCGATGATGAGGAAGGCATAATATGCCATGAGTGCAGTCAACTGGTTATCGACGGTCTCCTCATTGAAGTTGAGTTGGTCGAACTCGGCATATTCGAAGTTGAAGTTGTTGTCGGTATTGTTATACAGGGTTGTGGTGTATTGCGAGTTATATACAGGTCGGTTGGCCTGTATTAGTGCTGTACACTCGAATGTATTAGACATCTTGTCATACATGTTGACCGTGATATTGAAATTGCATACTATCCTCTCGTTTTTCTGAAATTGCAGTTCTGTCCATTGTCGGTCGTTGACAAACTGTTCGAGGTTCTGCTGTAGATTTTCGAATACGCTCTTGTCGGTCACTCCCACCTTTTGGGTATTGATAGTTATCTTGGCCTGCAACTCCTGCGCCATGCAGTCGAAGCAGACAAAGCATCCAACAAGTATAGATAAGAAGTATAAATTCCTCATTTTTATTTTCTCATTTCTAACTCCTAAATCCTAATTACTCATTACAACAGAAAGTTCCTCGACGATGTCTGCTGCCACCTCATCCTTTTTCTTTTTTGGATACTCCTTTGTTCCATCGCGGGAGATAATCTTGATCTGATTCTCGTCGCTACGGAAGCATGTGCCCTCGTTGCGCAAAGAGTTAAGAACAATAAAGTCGAGTTTTTTTCTTTCGAGCTTCGACTTGGCATTGTTGTCCTCGTCATTTGTCTCAAGGGCAAAGCCAACGAGAACCTGTCCTTGTTTTTTTATTCTTCCTAATTCAGCTGCAATGTCGTGTGTAGGGGCAAGGTGCAATACGAGGTCGTCCTTCTCGCGCTTAATCTTCCTGTCGGCAATATGGTCGGGACGAAAGTCGGCTACGGCAGCACACAGGATGGCAGCATCGCACGAGGCGAAATGGGTGATGGCGGCATTATACATATCCTCGCAACTCTCCACATCGATACGCAGGATGTGGTCGTTGACAGTAGATAGAGCCACAGGTCCGGCAATAAGAGTAACCTCAGCCCCCTTGGCTGCACATTCCTCCGCTAAGGCGAATCCCATCTTGCCACTTGAGTAATTGCCTATGAAGCGTACGGGGTCAATCTTCTCGTATGTAGGACCTGCAGTAATCATAATCCGCTTGCCTTCAAGCGGTTTTGAAGATTGGTCGAAGTAATGGTCAAGGATATCGACAATCGCTTCGGGCTCTTCCATTCGTCCCTTTCCTTCGAGTCCGCTGGCAAGGAATCCGCTCTGGGGCTCGATGATGATGTTGCCGTATGACTTGATGGTTTCCATATTGCGAGCCGTTGACGGATGGCGATACATGTCAAGATCCATAGCTGGAGCCACGAATACTGGAGCCTTCATCGAGAGATAAGTGGTGATGAGCATATTGTCGGCAATTCCGTTTGCCATTTTTCCGAGTGTGGCAGCCGTGCAAGGAGCTATGAGCATGGCGTCAGCCCATAGTCCGAGATCGACATGACTGTTCCATGTACCGTCTCGCTGTGAAAAGAATTCGCTTACAACCGGTTTGCGGGTAAGCGTAGAAAGGGTGAGGGGAGTGATAAACTCCTTTCCGGAAGGAGTTATCACCACTTGCACCTCAGCTCCCTTTTTCACAAGGCCACGAATTATATAGCAAGCCTTAAAGGCTGCTATAGAACCCGTGATGCCAAGAACAATCTTCTTACCTTTCAGCATATTATATCATTCTGCTCTCACGCAGGCGAATGCGTGTGAGAACCTGTTTCGTATTGTTTGTAAAGTCACCTCCAAGCATCCAACTGAAGTATCCGGAGTCATAGCGCAGCACATTCGCCACTTCCTCACCTTTGTGCTTACCGAAGTTGAATACTTCCACTCTTACGGGATTGCCGTTCTTGTCGAGCACAGTCTGACCGTTGGCGTCCTTTTTGTCTGCCCAAATGATACGTCCTGCAAAATCCACGTTGTCGTTCTGCTTTGAGAATTCGGCGAGGGCATCCATATCGTTGGCAAGACAACGTTCGGGGTCTTCCTGATTCTCTGGTCTGTACATGTCGAGCTGCCCCATCAGCACCTTGTATGTAGCCTCAGTGTCCTGGTCGGCACGGTGAGCCTCGAAATCTTCTTCCATCTTGCGTCCGCAGTAGAACTTATAGGCTGCGGCAAGATTACGGCGTTCCATCTTCTTGAAGATTGTGCAGGCGTCGATGAGTCGGCATTTCGAGAAGTCGAAGTCAATGCCGGCACGCAGAAATTCCTCGGCGAGCATGGGTATATCGAAGAAGTTGGAGTTGAATCCGGCAAAGTCGCAACCGGTGAACTCTTCGTTGAGCTTGGCGGCAATCTGCTTGAATGTCGGTTTGTCAGCCACATCTGCATCCTTGATACCTGTGAGCTGTTCCACCACCTCGGGAATATGTTTCTCGGGATTGATGAGCATATCGCCTCGTGTTTCCTTGCCGTCTGGATACACCTTTATATATGACAATTGTATAACGCGGTCGTTGACCATATCAAGACCAGTGGTCTCAAGGTCGAAAATAACCAACGGTTTCTGAATATTCAGTTTCATTTACCTTTCAGGGCTACTTTAATATTTTAATATTTTAATTCTTTAATTTCGCGAAGCGACTCAGTCATTGATAAGCATCGGCATCATCAGCATGAGCACATCCTGGTCCTCAGGCTGTTCAACGGGTACAACGAGTCCGGCGCGACTGGGGTCGGCAAGTTGGATATTCACCTCTTGTGAGTCGAAATTGCTGAGTACCTCAACAAATACAGAACCCTTGAATCCAATGCTCATCGGGCGACCGTTATATTCGCATGAGATACATTCCGTAGCAGTCTTGTTGAAGTCGAAGTCCTCGGCGTCGAGCTGCATAATACCACCTTCGATATGAAAGCGGATGAGGTTGGACGCGTCGTTGGAGAACGGTTGCACGCGCTTTATGGCAGCAAGAAGACCCTCACGGTCCACAACAGCCTCATTGGTGTTGTTCTGAGGTATCACAGAGTTGTAGTTGGGGTATCTTCCCTCTATGAGTCGGCAGTTCATCGTACTGTCGTTGAAGAGTATCAGGGCGTTGCGGTCATCAAATCGCATAATCACCTCACTGTCGTCCTTCACAAGCATATTCTTGAGCAGTGACGCCGGTTTCTTGGGCAGGATGAATGCGGCAGGCTGTTCGGTCTTGATTGCGAACAGACGGTTGCGCACTAACTTGTGCCCATCGCTTGCAACCACAGTGAGGCATTCGTGCGAAGCGTCGAAATATATACCGTTCATCACGGGGCGCAGTTCCTCCTGTGCAGTGGCAAAGAGGGTGCGGTTGATATTCTCTGAGAGTTGGCTGCTCTTGATGACAATTTCGTGAGCATTGTCGCCAACGCCTTGAGGCTGCGGGAAATTGTCAGCCGCCTCGATTGGCAGTGCAAAATGTCCGTTCAGGTATGACACCTTAGCGGTGTTGGCAGACTTGTCAACCTCGAAGGTAATCGGTTGCTCGGAAAAGCCCTTAACAGCATCTAGGATGTTGCGACTGTCGATAGCAAAAGAGTCATTTGCATCACATTCCGCAAGTTCAAGCGGTGTTGACAGCCAGTTTTCACCGTCGGAGGCGGTAAGATGGAGTACATTGTTTTCTGTTCTGAAAACGAAGCAACCCAATATAGCAATAGGGTTCTTGCTGTTAATAACCCTTGACAGGGCGGAAAGTTTGCTGCTTAATGCAGTGCTGGATACTGTAAATCTCATGAGTTTGTATGATTTTTGTTTTTTATTTCTCTAAATTGACTACAAAAATACTAAATATTTGGCATAGTAGCAAAATTATTAGCCAAAAAGTTGCATAAATTAAAACTAATTTGTACTTTTGCGGTAGAATTGAGTAAAAATCACAATTAATATACAAAATAATTATGGAAATTACAGGAAAAATCATCGCCGTACTTCCGGCGCAGGGTGGCGTTTCACAGCGCACAGGTAATCAATGGAAATCACAGGACTATGTGATCGAGACACACGATCAGTATCCGAAGAAGTGTTGTTTCCGTGTTTTCGGCGAAGAGAAAATCAACCAGTTTAACATTCAATTGGGTGAAGAAATGACAGTGTCGTTTGATATAGACTCACACGAATATCAGGGCAGATGGTTTAATGATGTTCGCGCATGGGCGGTTAACCGCAATGTGCAGGTGCCTGGTGCAGCTCCCGTAGCTGGTGCAGCCCCTGTAGCAGGCGAGGCACCCGCTGCAGCTCCTGCCGCCGAAGCTCCTTTCCCTCCACAGCAGCCAGCGGCTGAGGGTAGCGCTGATGACCTGCCGTTCTAAATCACTAATTATTAAAAATAAAAAACCTCCCGCGATTGCGGGAGGTTTTTTATTTATTCTTCACTCCAGTCCATCTTGGTCTGGCGAACGTAGGTCTTGTAGCGCTGCTGAGCCATCTTCTGTGCCTCAGCAAACAGCTCCTCAGCCTCGTCGGGATAAGCCTTCTTCACTGAGAGGTAGCGTACCTCACCCATAAGGAAGTCATGGAACTTGCTCCAATCCGGCTCCTTAGAGTCGAGAGAGAACGGATTCTTACCCTCGGCTGCCAACTGTGGGTTGAAGCGCCACAGATGCCAGTAACCGCACTCTACGGCACGACCTTCCTCTGCCTGGCTCTTACCCATGCCGCCCTTGGCCTTCAGACCGTGGTTGATACATGGAGCATAAGCGATGATGAGTGATGGGCCGGGATATGCCTCAGCCTCACGGATAGCCTTGAGGCACTGAGCCTGGTCGGCACCCATGGCAATCTGAGCTACATATACATAACCGTAGGTAGTGGCAATCATACCGATGTCCTTCTTCTTGATACGCTTGCCCTGAGCGGCAAACTGAGCGATGGCACCAAGAGGAGTGGCCTTAGAAGCCTGACCACCGGTATTAGAATATACCTCAGTGTCGAGAACGAGGATATTTACATCTTCACCGGTTGCGATAACGTGGTCGAGACCGCCGTAACCGATGTCGTAAGAAGCACCGTCACCACCGATAATCCACTGGCTGCGCTTTACGAGATAGTGGTCGAGGGTCTGAAGCTCCTGGCATACAGGGCAGCCCTTGGCTGCGCTCTCGGCAATCAGCGGCTTGAGCTTGGCGGCAGCTGCCTTAGATGCATCTGCATCTTCCTTGGCTGCAATCCACTCGCGTGCTGCCTCCTTGTATTCCTCAGAAGCCTTGTCGCTCTCAATCATCTTGTTGAGCAACTGAACCACGCGCTCCTTCATCTTCTTGTTACCAAGCACCATACCGAGACCGAACTCGCAGAAGTCCTCGAACAATGAGTTGTCGAAGGCAGGACCCTGACCCTT
>CALZYS010000123.1 GCA_945830345.1 uncultured Prevotella sp. | reverse complement strand
CACTGACTTGTAGTCCATATCCTCAGCCTCGATGATTACAGGACCGAAGTAGTCCTCTGGCATTTTGGGCATATCATCCGTGAGGGCAGTGGATGGAAGGTAGTCGGTGGAGCGGTCTGTGGCATTGCCCTCGCACTTCACACTGATGTCAACCGGACCGTTGTGATTAATGTTGATTGTATATGTGCTGGTAGTCTCGTCCCATTCGTCGGAGTGGGTGAATGTGGCATTCACACGCTTTGTGGCAGTGTATGCAGGTCGTGACTTTGCCCCATGTCAACTGCAGTTTCTCGCAAGTGTTGTATTGCAGTGGAATGTCGGCACTTGCAGTGGTCTTCTTGTTGAAATATGTATATGGAGTATAGGTAATCAACTGGTTGCGGAATCTTGACACGAAGAGGTCGCCGGTGCTGATTTCAGGATATTGCGTGTTGAAGTCATTCTTTTTTGCAGTTTCGTTAGGTGTCCCATACCGCCACTTGCAGGCTGCAGCATAAACCACATGTTGTTATGTTGGCATACCGATGCCCATGACTTGTATGTCTGCACGGCATCCTGGGGCATCTTATACACCATTTTCTCCTCGTCGTATTGGCACGACATGGAGATGTTCATACATACGTATGGCCTGATTTCATCGGGCATAAGGTCGATAATCTTCTGTGGGTCGGCTTTGTTCCACACGTCAATATACACAAGCCACAGCGGGTGGCGTGAGTCGATGGGACGGCGCTCTTGTGCCGTCGCGGAGATGCTTGCGATTAGGAGCATCATCATCAGTAGGGTTTTCAGTCCCTGAGTAGCTTTAAGTTTCATATTCATACAAAAAAAATAAATGATTCGATTGATTTGCGTGCAAAGTTAGTTATTATATTTATATTATAAGGTGAAAAAAGTATCAAATGTTTTTTGTTTTTCCGAAATGTAACAAATCTACAACAAAATGAGCTGATTCTGGGTTTTCGGCTATTGTGAAATGGCGTAATTTGACAAATGTAACATCTATGTAACATATATAAACATTATCATTGGTTTATAGTATGTTTTTTAGGGGTTGAAATGATTTCCTTATCACAACCAAGCGCGGAAAGGAAGGAAAGGCTGTGGTCAACCTCAAGGCAAACATGACAGGTATCAAGGAAGTTTCGCTCAAGGAAGTCATCAAGGCTCAGCAGTTCAACCTCGCCGGTTTTTTTGTATGCAAAACAATCAATAAAAATTAATAAATGCTTGGTAGTTCGGGATTTTTTGTATATCTTTGCACCCAAAAGAAAGGATTATATGGACAGTAACAGTATTATACGATTTGACTGGGCAGCAAAAAGGATGCTTAGAGACAAGGCCAACTATGCGGTATTAGAGGGTCTTGTCACTGTGTTGTTGGGTGAGAAGATTACTATTACACAGCTTCTTGAAAGCGAAAGTAATCAGGAAACGTCGAGCGACAAGTTCAATCGTGTTGACCTAAAGGCCATGGACAGTAAGGGTGAGATAATATTGATTGAGATTCAGCTGACACGTGAATGGTATTATCTTCAGAGAGTGCTGTATGGCGTGTCGAAGGCCATCACTGAACATATCTCACTTGGCTCTACATATAAGGATGTGAAGAAGGTATATTCGATAAATATACTTTATTTCGACCTTGGCAAGGGCAGTGATTTCCTGTATCATGGCACAACCTCTTTCGTAGGAGTGCATACCAAAGACCAGCTTATCATACGCAAGCGCGATGACAAAGTAATCAAGGAGATGAAGCCTTCAGAGTTTTTCCCTGAGTATTATCTCATTAGGGTAAATGAGTTTAATGATATTGCGAATACTCCCATAGAAGAATGGCTCGATTTCCTGAAGAACAACCATATCAAGGATGATACCCAAACTCCCGGTTTGCGCGAGGCTAAGGAGCAACTGCGTATTATGCAAATGAACGAGGAGGAGCGTAGGGCATACGATGATTACCTGGACACCATACGTACTCAGGAAAGTGTTCTCGACACATATCGCACGGAGGGTCTCATAGAAGGTCGTGCGGAAGGTCGTGCGGAAGGTCGTGCGGAAGGTGAATTAAACAAGGCAATGTCGGTTGCAAGAGAAATGAAGAAATTGAAAATGGGAATAGATGTTATAAGTCAAGTCACAGGACTATCAGAATCAGAGATAAATAGTATTGAATAGAATTACCCATATATATCCCGAATTGCAACGGCAATTCGGGATTTTTGTATCATTATAAACTGTTGTTTTTGCCTTTTCTATGCAAATCATAGCGAATCTGCATATTGATATGAAATTCATATTACTTGGTATTTTTTTCGTAGGCCATAGAAAAAAATACCGTACCTTTGCATCGGTAAACAAGAGTAAATATTTAGGTTCATAATTAGGGTCTGCTGAATTAATACGATAAACCAACAGAAAAGTTAAAGATTATTATAAGATAACTAATAAAAGATAATAATTGGAATAATGTTTGTATATTTGCATCGGAAAATACTTTGTATAGAATAATACAAACTCAAAATTTTTTTTTCTTAATGTTATGTTTGATATACTGAATATACTGAATGATTACCTCTGGACTTATGTCGTAATCACGTTGTTGGTGTTCTGCGCCTTGTATTTCACCTACAGACTCAAGGGAGTGCAGTTTCGCCAGATAGGCGACATGATGAGGGTGATAGTTGAGAAACCAGGTGACCAGAAGATAGGAGCGTTTCAGGCATTTGCCGTCTCGCTGTCGAGTCGTGTGGGCACGGGAAACCTTGCGGGTGTGGCTTCCGCCATATTCGTGGGCGGCCCGGGGGCTGTGTTCTGGATGTGGGTGATGGCTCTCTTCGGAGCTGCCACGGCATTTGTTGAGGCAACGCTCGCCCAACTATACAAGCGTAGGGGCGAGGACTCGTTCTATGGCGGACCTGCGTATTACATGCAATACGGGCTACATCGCAAGTGGATGGGAGTGCTGTTTGCCATACTCATCACCATCACGTTCGGTATGGCTAACCAAGTGATACAAAGCAACACCCTATGCGACGCCCTTGCCGACTCGCTCGCCATCGACGCAAAGTGGATTGGAGCAACAATCACTATTGCCACTCTCGTCATCATCTTCGGAGGAATACGTCGCATCAGTCATTTCGCCAGTTTGGTGGTGCCCTTTATGGCAATAGGATATGTCATCATCGCCTTGATAGTGATACTCATGAATATCACCGAGATACCGGCAATGATAATGCTCATCGTGAAGAGTGCATTCGGGCTTGAGCAAGCCGCAGGTGGAGCCTTCGGTATGGCTGTGATGCAGGGAGTGAAGCGAGGCCTGTTCAGCAATGAGGCAGGCGAGGGTAGTGCGCCTAATGCTGCTGCCATCGCCCACACATCGCATCCCGTAAAACAGGGATTGCTACAGGCGTTGGGCGTCTTCACCGACACCATTGTCGTGTGTTCGTGTACGGCATTCATCATCCTTCTCTCGGGAATATACGACAGTGGTCGCGACGGCATCATCCTCACCAAATATTCGCTTGAACACCACATAGGGCCAGCCGGTGGCATGTTTATCACTGCCGCCATCTTCCTCTTTGCCTACAGCACCATCATCGCCAACTATTTCTATGGCGAGACAAACATAAGGTTCATCACGGGCAAGATGTCGTATATCAACCTCTTCCGCATCATCACGGGAGTGACAGTGATGGCGGGGGCGATGGTGTCGTTGCAGGAGGCATGGAGCATGGTTGACTTGGTGATGGGAGTGATGACCATCGTCAATCTTGCAGCCATCATCCAACTCTCACCAAAAACCTTCTTCCTCTTGCGCAATTATATAGCACAAAAGAAAGAAGGCCGTAATCCCGAGTTTCATCGCTCGATGATGCCCGAGATCGAGAAGGACATTGAGTGTTGGGAGTAGTGAGTCTCAGAGAGGGAGGTTTATTGTTCCTCCCATCTCAACACTGCACCGTTGCGTCTTGCGGGATCAGCACCCTTGAAGTCCATTGAGTAGGGGCTGCCGGTCGTTGGGCTTTTTCCTATATATGTATGGGTGCGTGTGGACATAAGCATGAACTCCTTGTCGAGGTAGTCCTGCCACAGGAACTCCTCAGCCTTGCTTTCGTCGGTGGTAAGTCGCACGTCGCCTGCTATGCCATAGCCTGCCACAAACACGTATCGCCCATCCTTACATTGGAGGATGACCTTGCCGTTGCCGCGGTCGATGATGCGGAATTGGGTGAGGTCTCCCTTGTCCTCTGCGCGCGTGTCATATACAAGTCCGTGTGGAGTGGCGTGCATGGGAAGTCCTGTGGCGAGGTTGATGATGCGGAAAGTCTTTCCGTAAGGTATGTTTTTGCTGCGGTCGGCCTTGGTCTCCTCTACTGTGAAGTTGTCAAACAATGCATAGCCGCCTTTCTGTCCCTTTACGTTGAAAGCGAAGAGCGAGAGTCGTGAGCCTTGGAAGGATATGAGCTGATAGGAGAGTTTCATGTTGCCTCCTATTGGGCTGAATGTCTTTCCGTCAGTGGAGTACTCATAGTGTCCCTGGTCGTTGTCAAAGTCACCATCGAATCTCAGCCAGATGCGTCCGTCGGCGAGTGCTATCTCCTGGTCTATGGTGTCGTTGTTGAGCTGTTCGAAGCATCTGAGTTTGATGTTTTTACCATCCTTGACAATGCCTGCCCATGAACAAGGCACGTTGATGTTGCCAAGACCAGCCACATCGCCGTCCTTGAGATTCTTGACATTGAGTTCGACGGTGGTGATGCTCGATGGTCCTATTACTCTTTGGGTCAGTGTGTTGCGGGCCCACATAAGCTGTTCGGCAGGCATGGTGTGCAGCTGCAGTTTGCCTCCTTTCAATTTCCACATGGTATCATCGGGATTGTGGTTCCATTGCCATACACGTCCGAGCGACTTGCCGTTGAAGTCTTCGTTGTGCTCGTATGGTGCGTGAGGCTTGATATCCCCAGTGCCAGGAATGTTGGGCTTGAACCATGTGCGTGGGGCACGGCCAAGGTTGCCTTCGAGTCCGAGCATGGGCCAGCCGTCTTTCCACGTGATGGGAGCCAGGGTCACGGTGCGTCCTATGGAGTGGAAGTCCATCATGAGCAGTGCATACCATTCCCCTGTCTGTGTTTGCACGATGCCTCCCTGATGTATGTTGGTGCAAGCCGTGGCGTCGGGATTGACTGGACCGAGTCCAAACTTTGTGCCGTCAGGCACGATACGTCCCTTCACCTCTGTCAGCGATGCCGCATGATAGCCGAATGTCTCGTCGGCAGTGATGGTGATAGTCTCATACGGTCCCCAGATGCTTTTCGAGCGTGAGCATAAGGTGCGGCCGTTGGGCTTGTAGTCAGTGGAGATGATGTAGTACATTCCGTTTATCTTATATGCGTGATGTCCCTCGCCCACGGCATTTCCCTCAGGTATGATGATGCGGTCGGTTTCATCGATAGGTCCGCTCATGTCCGGCTTAAGCTCTGTGCAGTGAACCTCGCCATAGCCATGTATGGCATATATCTTGCCATCATCGTCAAACAGCACGCTGAGGTCGTATATGCGTCCTTCCATGTTGTGGTGTTTCCATGGACCCTTGATGTCCTTGCTTGTAAAGCATTGTAGTCCTTTGCCGTTGACGTTGGAGAAAACATAAAACTGTCCGTTGGCATATCTGATGGCAGGAGCCCAGATGCCTTGGCCGTAGATTTCCTTATGGTTCTTGAGGGAGAATGCATCATCGTCAAAGTCGAAGCGGTCGAAGCAATAGCTGACATTCTCCCAGTTGACGAGGTCGCGCGAGTGCAGTATGACAAGTCCCGGCACGGTGTGCATGGTTGTGCCGGCGAGGTAATAGTCGTCGCCCACCCGCAGGATGTCGGGGTCGGAAAACTCGTCGTAGAAGAGCGGGTTGGTAAATGTGCCGTTGCCGTTGTCGGCAGTCCACGATGTTGTCTGAGCCTGCATTGGCAGTCCGAGCATGGTGGATAGTAGTGTAGTTACAATAAAGTTTTTAATCATAGTGTAAATTGTTTAAATTCGACTACAAAGATATCAATCTCACTTCATAGATATGCGGAGTGATATTCTTGTTGCCCTTGGCTATCTTGAGTGTGACGGTTTCGGATTTGCCGATTACATCGGGATTCACGGGCAGTTCGATGATGCCGTTGGGGGCAGTGGCAAATGAACCAATCTCGGTGTCGCCAATGAGCACACGGGCATCACGGTT
>CALZYS010000122.1 GCA_945830345.1 uncultured Prevotella sp. | reverse complement strand
ACGATGGCATTGGCACCCATCATCTGTGCACGCTCCTGCATCTCGCGCAAGGCGATGTCCTTGGCTTCGCGCAATACACTCTCGTAGGAGCCACTGCGTCCGCCTACGATATCGCGGATGCCAGCGAAAAAGTCCTTCACGAAGTTGGCGCCGATGATGGTCTCACCTGTCACCAAACCCTTATACTCTCTGATTGGATGTCCCTCAATCGAGGGTGTTGTTGTTACTATCATAATCATCTCGTTAATTTAAAAGTGAAACATCTTGTTTTTATTCATTAGACGACTAACGTCAACGGTTTGCTACAAAAAAATATGTTATCCTGACTACAATCTTTAAAAAATGTAGTTCTCTTGAACCAAAACTTTATATAATTGGAGTTGTAATTACCAAAATTCTATTCTTACATTCTGTCCTTCTGACTCTTGCCTGCACCAGTGCCCTTATACTTGCTGCGTGCATAGTCGATGGTGACATTAAGTGCCTTGTATGCCACATTGAGCACGAGGTTGTGACTATATGTCGGTTTCAGATACCTGTCTGTGCATCTGCTGCCGATGTCATCATAATCATCATTGCAGCCATAATCATCATTCTTGCTTTCATATACTCTTAATTCTTAATTTTTAATTCTTCATCCTTTTGACGCAATAAACAACAATTTTGTTGCAAGAAATAGCAAAAATGTGACGAAAAGACAGAAAATGTGACGAATGGCATGGTATTTTGGCTAAAAAAGGTGAACAATCAGCATTAATCTCAGAAAAAATACGTACTTTTGCAGATAGTATGAAAACAACCATTATCAAAGAAAGACTCCAGAGTGCGCTCATCGCCATTCTCTTTATATCTGTATTCCTGCCCTTCGGCCTCAACCATTTCGGTTGGTTGAGGTGGGCATTAATTGGCGGCTTAGGCATTATCATTTCCTTCTGCGTGCTGACGAGTGAGTTTGTGGTGGACAAATTATTTGGTATGCCCAACGATATTACCCGAGGCAGCAAATATATCATCAAGCGCAACATCCGCTTTGAATCCATCAACATATTGTTCAGCGTGATATTGATGAGCTTGTTTCTCGATGCATTTGCCAACAACGACATTGTTGACAATCATTTCAGTTGGGCAACACTCGGCACTGTCATTGCCATCAACTGCTTCACCACCATCGTCATTCACGTTTATTGGCGAAGCGTGTATAAGAAGCGTTATCTAATCAAGCAACTCGAAGAGGCTCAACTGCTCAACGGTATGTTGCAGGAGAGGCAACGTCATAACACAAAGAAACAACCAACGGCACAACCCACACCAACTGCCGACAACGACGATGTCATCTGTATCAGCGGAGCCACCAAGGAATCGCTTGAGGTGCGCCCGTCAGAGGTGTTGTTTGCCACATCTGAGGGAAATTATGTTCGCGTACATTATATTAAAGATGGAACTGTACAGAACATGTCTATACGTACAAGTATGAAGAATGTGGCCGACCTACTATGTCGCCAGTCATATATTATGCAATGCCACCGTGCATTTATAGTCAACCTGCGCCATGTGGAGAAGGTTGAGAGCCGCAACAGTGGCATTGCCTTGGTTATGCAATACGGCGAAGAAGCCGTACTCGTGTCGAAACAATATACCGCCGAGGTTAAGGAGAGAATTAAGAATCCCGTTACAGTCGCTTGATTACGTCCTGTCCGGCACTGCTGCCCTTTTACTTGCTCTTGGTGGCATTGAAGGCATAACGCACCGAGAGTGAAACGCGATGGAAACTGTAGATGCTACGCATCACACTCAAGCAGATAAAGGAGAGCATAGGCAGCGAACCGTTTATGGTGCAATGCCATCGCGCCTTCATCGTCAACCTCAACTTTGTCGTGTCGATGTCCAACCGCAACTCTGCCTACCAACTGCAGATTTTCGGTACCGACAAACCCATTCCCGTATCACGCAACAATACTGCCGAAGTGAAGGAAAAGCTCAGTGCCCTATGATGTTACAGGAATTTATTACGCTTGTAACGCCTTTGTAACATATATCTCATATCTTTGCACCCGAAAAAAGAAAGCAAGGATATGAGACTATTTTTTATTGCAGCCATGCTCACCACAACTATTGCGGGCGACGCTCAGGAGAAGAAGACAGAGTTCACACCCGAAATCCATGGTACGGTGAGATCCAAGTATGAATACCAAACCGAGGAGGGCGAAGGCCGATTCGAGGTGCGCAACGCGCGCATCAGTATCACTGGCAAGGTGATTGATGCCGTGAGCTACAAGGCAGAAATCGACCTCTCCGACGAAGGCAACATCAAGATGCTTGATGCCTATACGCGCATCACTCCCGTGAAGAAACTCAACTTCACCATCGGACAATTCCGTGTGCCCTTCACCATCGATGCCCATCGCTCGCCTCACCAGCAGTATTTTGCCAATCGCTCGTTCATCGCCAAGCAGGTGGGCAATGTGCGCGACGTGGGAGCCTCACTTGGATATACCTTCAAGGGCAAGTTGCCCGTGATTCTTGAGGCAGGACTATTCAACGGCTCTGGTCTCACCAACCAGAAGAACTATTGGACAAAGAAGGTGAACTTCTCCGCCAAGGCTCAGTTCTTCCTGCCCGAGGGATTCAATGTCACACTGAGTTCGCAGAAGATTTCACCATCCGACAACTCTGTTATGATGTATGATGCCGGTACATATTGGCATGCCAATGGATGGCATATCGAGGCAGAATACCTATATAAGCACTACTCCAACGGTATGTTCGACGACGTACACTCGTTTGACGGATTCATCAACTACGACATACCCACCAAGAGCAAGAAGAGCTTTATCAAGAAGGTGTCGCCATTGGCACGTTATGATTTCATGAACGACCATAGCGACGGAGCCACAGTGGGCGACGACGGCAAGTTTGTGACCACCGACTACAAGCGTCATCGACTCACCGCAGGTGTCACCCTCAGTCTTGCCACTCCATTCGTTTCCGACATCCGCATCAACTTCGAGAAATACTTCTATCGCGATGGTGCAATAGTAAAGCCGTCGGAGAAGGACAAGATTGTTGTGGAATTCATGACAAGGTTCTGATTGTCAATAAAACATAAAAAGAAGGAGGAATTATTGCGTTTTCAGTAATTTATTAGTATATTTGCACCATAAAACAACATTATTTGCAAGTATATGGAATGGATTACTGAAAACGCATGGATTATATGGGCTGTTGCAGCCGTGCTGTGCGTGATTTTGGAATTGATGAGCGGTGGACTTGTGCTGCTCTGCTTTGCCGTTGGAGCCGCTGGTGCAGCTATTGCCTCACCCTTCACTGGCATTGCCGGTCAGTTGGCGGTATTCGTGGTGGCGACGATAATATCGCTTGCCATTGTGAAGAAGTATCTTGCCCATCGCCGTGTTGAGGACGACAATCCTTCTGGAAGAGTAAGCAATGCCGACGCACTCATAGGTCGCCGAGGCAAGGCCGACAGTGACATTCTCCGTGGCGACTACGGTTGGGTGGCTATCGACGGAGACGTATGGAAATCAAGACTTGCCGACGATGCCACAGAAGACATTGCCAAGGGCGCACAAGTCGAGGTAATAGCCCGCGACAGCATTATCCTCACCGTCAAACCGGCTGGATAATGAAAACTTTAATCTTTTAATTCTTCAATATTTTAATTTTAAAAAAGTATGACCTACGTATTGATTGTAATTGTGGTTTGCATTCTTCTCTTTGCAAAGATGGCACTCGTCATCATACCACAGTCGGAAACGAGAATTATCGAGAGGCTCGGTCGCTATCATGCAACCCTGAAGCCAGGTGTGAACATCATCATCCCCTTTGTTGACAGGGCCAAGGACATCGTGGCAATGGTTAGGGGGAGGTATGTATATACTAACAACATCGACCTGAGGGAGCAGGTGTACGACTTCCCCAAGCAGAACGTTATCACCAAGGACAACGTACAGACGGAAATCAACGCATTGCTATATTTCCAGATTGTAGATCCCTTCAAGGCGGTATATGAAATCAATAACCTGCCCAACGCTATTGAGAAACTTACCCAGACAACACTGCGTAATATCATCGGCGAACTTGAACTCGACGAGACACTCACCTCGCGCGACACCATCAACACCAAACTGCGCGTTGTGCTCGACGATGCCACAAACAAGTGGGGTATCAAGGTAAACCGTGTGGAACTGCAGGACATCACTCCTCCCGAGAGCGTGCTTACAGCTATGGAGAAGCAGATGCAGGCAGAGCGCAACAAGCGTGCAACTATCCTCACCTCCGAGGGTAAGAAGGCAAGCGACATCCTGCAGTCAGAAGGCGAGAAGATGGCGACTATCAATCGTGCCGAGGCAGAGAAGCAGCAAGCCATCCTCAAGGCTGAGGGTGAGGCACAGGCCCGCATCCGCAAGGCTGAGGCTGAGGCAATAGCCATTCAGAAAATCACTGAGGCTGTGGGCAAGAGCACCAATCCCGCCAACTATCTCCTTGCACAGAAATATATCATGATGTTGCAACAAGTGGCAGAGGGCGACAAGACCAAGACTGTATATCTGCCCTACGAGGCCACTAATCTCATGGGCAGCATCGGTGGCATAAAGGACCTATTCAAGGAATAAGTTGAGTGAAAGACTTGAATATTGAAGACAAGAAGGGGCGAATCCTTGTAGTCGATGATAATGAGGATGTTCTGCTGTCGCTCAACATGCTGCTCAAGCCATACGTGGAGGCAGTGAGAGTGACAGCCAATCCTGAGCGTATCGTCGAGTTTATGGATTCGTACCATCCCGATGTCATCATACTCGACATGAACTTCCATCGCGATGCCATCAGCGGCGAGGAGGGATATGAATGGCTCGCACGCATATTGGAGCACGACCCAAGGAGCGTGGTGCTGTTCATCACCGCTTACGTCGATACCGAAAAGGCGGTAAGAGCCATCAAGGCTGGTGCGGTGGATTTCATACCAAAGCCATGGGATAGAAAGAAACTGCTCGACACTGTGAGGAGTGCCATCGAACTCAGGCAATCACGCTCTCTTGAGGGCAAAGTATCTGAAAAGCAAATCTCATTCCCCAACCTTATCGGCGAGTGCAACGCGATGCGCCAACTGAAAGAGCAAATAAAAAGAGTGGCTACTACGGATGCCAATGTGCTAATCACTGGCGAAAACGGAGCTGGCAAGGATGTTGTGGCTCATGCCATACATCAGTTGTCACAAAGGTCAGCCAAACCGTTTGTGAATATCGACCTTGGATGTATTCCCGAAACTATATTCGAAAGCGAACTTTTCGGACATGAGAAGGGTGCATTCACCGATGCACGCAATGCCAAGGAAGGACGTGTGGAACAGGCTGACGGTGGAACGCTGTTTCTTGACGAGATAGGTAATCTCTCAATGCAGATGCAACAGAAACTGCTCACCGTGATTGAGAAAAAGGAGACATCACGTATTGGTTCATCAAAGACAAAGAAAGTGGATTTGAGAATCGTATCTGCCACCAATGCCAATCTTGCTGAGAGAATAAGTGAAGGATCATTCCGTCAGGATCTATTCTACCGCATCAACACCATCGAACTGCCCATACCTCCACTCCGTGAACGTGGGGATGACATTCTTCGCTTGGCCGAACATTTCCTCTGTGTCTTTTCCATAAGATATGACAGAAAGGGAGTGAGTCTATCTGATGATGCAAGGACAAAATTGCTTAATCACTCATGGCCAGGAAACGTGCGCGAACTGCAACATTGCATCGAGCGTTCATTAGTTCTTTGTAACTCCCAAGTGCTTTCGGCTTCTGATATCCAGATTACTCCAAATACTCAATCCGCAAGCAACGGAGACTCGCAACAGACTCTCAATCTTGAGGAATTGGAGAGAAATGCCATCAAGCGTGCCGTAGCAATGAGCAATGGTAATCTGACCCAAGCTGCCGAACTACTTGGCATCACCCGTTTCGCTCTTTATCGCAAGATAGATAAATTAGGAATATAAGCCATGCCCTTTCACTTGAATCCATTCTACAACAAAAGCATACGTCGCCTCAGACAGATGATACATGCCATCCGTATGCGCGACTTCACCTTGCATTTTGCTCTCGACAAACTGCGGGGAGAGGAACGCCTGCTTGCCGAGGAGATTAATGCCGTGGTGAATGAGTTCAGGGAGAAGACACTAAAACAGGAGTCGCAATACCAATATTTCGACACACTGCTCAATACCGTGGGCGACTGCCTCATAGTGACTGACGACAAAGGACATATACA
>CALZYS010000121.1 GCA_945830345.1 uncultured Prevotella sp. | reverse complement strand
CCAAACGACTTCTTTAGATTCTGTATTTCAATCATAACCTCAATTCCTAATTCCTCATTCCTTAAACTATCCCCCTGCCGTGGCAGTTCTTGAATTTCTTGCCACTACCGCATGGACATGGGTCGTTGCGTCCGGGAAGCTTGTCCTTGATGAGAGGAGTGCGAGGCTGCTGGGCACGGGTGTCGTTAGCAGCGGCGGCAGCCTGGTTGGGATCCTGAAGCTGCTCCTCGTTGAGGTCGCGCTTGGTCTCGGTGTATTGAGGTCTTTGCTGACGAGGCATCTCCTGCGGAGCCTCCTGTGGAGCCTGCTGCAATTCGGGGATACCGCTGCGCATGAGTATGCTGACGATACGGTTGTTCATATTGTTAACCATGTTGTCGAACAACTTCACACTTTCGAGCTTGAAGATAAGCAGCGGGTCTTTCTGTTCGTATGACGCGTTCTGCACACTGTGCTTGAGTTCGTCGAGCTCGCGCAGGTTCTCCTTCCAACTCTCGTCGATGATGTGCAGCAGGATCATCTTCTCAAACTGCTTGACGATGCTCTTGCACTCAGTGTCGTAAGCCTCCTTGAGATTGCAGGGGATATTATACATCTTGCGTCCGTCGGTGAGGGGCACCATGATACGCTCGAAGCGGTCGCCCTGATTCTCATACACTTGCTGGATGATAGGCATAGCCACGCTCTGTATGCGGTCGATCTTGCGCTTGAAGGCAGCCATCACTTGCTGGAATGAGCCCTCGGCGAGGTCGTCGTGCTTCTCGTTGTAGAACTGCTCGTCGGTGAATGGCACCTCGATACCGAAGATGCGGATGAACTCCTCCTTGCATCCCTCGTAGTCGTTGTTCTCGATGATGTTGACAACGCGGTCCCAGATGGTGTTGGAGATGTCCATACCGATGCGCTCACCCATAAGGGCATGGCGACGCTTCTCATATACTACGGTGCGCTGCTTGTTCATCACGTCGTCGTATTCGAGCAGACGCTTACGGATGCCGAAGTTGTTTTCCTCAACCTTCTTCTGTGCACGCTCGATACTCTTGGAGATCATCGGACTCTCGATCATCTCGCCCTCCTTGAATCCGAAGCGGTCCATCACGCTTGCGATACGCTCAGAGGCAAAGAGACGCATAAGCTTGTCTTCGAGAGAAACATAGAATACCGAAGAACCGGGGTCGCCCTGACGTCCGGCACGTCCACGCAACTGCCTATCTACACGACGGCTTTCGTGACGCTCAGTACCGATGATGGCAAGACCACCGGCAGCCTTCACCTCGGGTGAGAGCTTGATGTCGGTACCACGACCTGCCATGTTGGTGGCGATGGTTACGGCACCTAAGCCGTTGGTGCTCTGTCCGGCGAGAGCCACGATGTCGGCCTCCTTCTGGTGCAATTTGGCGTTGAGCACCTGATGAGGTATCTTTCTCATATTGAGCATCTTCGACAGAAGTTCTGAAATCTCTACTGAAGTCGTACCGACGAGGGTAGGACGACCGCTTTCGCGCATCTTCTGAATTTCGTCGATGACGGCATTGTATTTCTCGCGTGCGGTCTTATACACACGATCGTCCATATCCTTACGGGCGATGGGGCGGTTGGTGGGAATCTCCACAACATCGAGTTTGTAGATGTCCCAGAACTCACCGGCCTCGGTAGAGGCGGTACCCGTCATACCAGCCAACTTGTGATACATGCGGAAGTAGTTCTGCAGAGTGATGGTGGCGAATGTCTGTGTGGCAGCCTCCACCTTCACGTGCTCCTTAGCCTCGACAGCCTGATGGAGACCATCGCTCCAGCGGCGTCCCTCCATGATACGGCCTGTCTGCTCGTCCACAATCTTCACCTCACCGTCGATAACCACATATTCGTCGTCCTTGTTGAACATGGTGTAGGCCTTGAGCAACTGCTGAAGGGTGTGCACACGCTCGCTCTGCACGGCATAGTGGTTGAGCAGTGCGTCCTTCTTGTCGAGACGCTCCTGATCGCTGAGCTGCTCGTTTTCGAGAGCCGAAAGCTGCGACGCGATGTCGGGAAGCACGAAGAGTTCCTTGTCGTTCACCTGCTTGGCGAGCCACTCCGTACCCTTGTCGGTGAGGTCGCACGAGTTGAGTTTCTCGTCAACCACGAAGTATAGCGGCTCTACGCACTCGGGCATGCGGCGATTGTTGTTTTCCATATATGTCTCCTCGGTCTTGAGCATACCAGCTTTGATACCTTCCTCGGAGAGATATTTGATGAGGGGCTTGTTCTTGGGCAGCGACTTGTGAGAGCGATAGAGCGAGAGGAATCCCTCCTCAATCAGTTTGGAGTCATTCTTTGCCTTACCCTCGGTGATCTTCTGCTTTGCCTCGGCGAGGAACTGGGTGGCGAGCTTGCGCTGCACTTCCACGAGTTTCTCCACGAGTGGCTGATACTCCTCGAACATCTGGTCGTCGCCCTTGGGCACCGGACCTGAGATGATGAGCGGAGTACGGGCATCGTCGATAAGCACGGAGTCAACCTCATCGACAATGGCATAGTTGTGGGCACGCTGCACGAGGTCGTCGGGCGAGTTGGCCATATTGTCGCGCAGGTAGTCAAAACCGAATTCATTGTTAGTACCGAATGTGATGTCGGCCTGATAAGCCATACGGCGCTCGTGGGAGTTAGGCTGATGCTTGTCGATACAGTCAACTGAGAGTCCGTGGAACATATAGAGCGGTCCCATCCACTCGGAGTCACGCTTGGCGAGGTAGTCGTTGACGGTTACGACATGCACACCATTGCCCGTGAGGGCGTTGAGGAACACCGGCAGAGTGGCGACGAGCGTCTTACCCTCACCAGTAGCCATCTCGGCAATCTTTCCCTGGTGAAGTACGACACCACCGAAGAGCTGTACGTCGTAGTGAACCATCTCCCATTTGAGGTCGTTGCCACCGGCAGTCCAGTGGTTGTGATAGATGGCCTTGTCGCCGTCGATGGTGATGAAGTCCTTGCGTGGGTCGGCAGCCAGGTCGCGGTCGAAGTCAGTGGCAGTCACCACTGTCTCCTCGTTTGTGGCGAATCGCTTTGCGGTCTCCTTGACGATTGCAAACACCTCGGGCATCACCTCGTTGAGCTTGTCCTCGAAAATGTCGAGTATCTCCTTGTCAATCTTGTCGATCTGCGCGAAGATGTCGGCACGCTCGTCGATGGGCGTGTCCTCGATTGTAGCCTTCAGGTCGTCAATCTGCTTGCGCTTCTCAACGGCAGACTCCTGTATGTGCTTTCTGATCTCCTGTGTCCTTGCACGGAGAGCGTCGTTGTCGAGTTTTTCGATCTCTGGCGACACAGCCTTCACCTTCTCCACGAACGGTTGGATAAGCTTCATGTCCCTTGTTGACTTGTCACCGAAAAGTGACTTCAATAACTTTGTAAAATTCATATCTTATTCTTCTTTTTTTTATTCCTATAATTAAAATTCCGTGCAAAATTACGAAAAATATTCCGTAATCGTGCATAAATCACTGATTATTTGCGTTTTTTTCTTCAAAACAATGGTTCTGAAGAGCAAGCATTGGGTGCACGGATGCGAATTGACTTGCTCAGGGTGGGGGCGATGCGGTCAACAGTGACGTTGTCGTCAATGCGTCCTGCCTTCACTTCACAGCCGAACATTATGATAGGAAACTGTATGTACGAGGCCCTCGAGAGCGTGTTCTCCATGTTGTCCTCGTTGAGTACGCGCCATCCCGGATTCACCTCCACAATTATGTCTCCGCAACGTTCCTGTGAGAATCCGTTGCGTATTTTGTGGATGTTGGGATTTGTGTTTGACAATAGTTGTTGTCCGGTATATACGTTGCGTATGCCTGCCACCATCGACAGGAACTCCTGCGCCCTCTGCGTGGCATCGGCAATGCTTATGCGCTTGTTTTCGAGTAACTGGTGGTTGAGGTATATCTGGTTGCCAAGATAGGTGTCAACATATCTTGCCTGTCCCCATAGCGCCCCGTAATACATGTTCAGCAGGTTGGCGGTGCGGTTTATATAGAAGATACCCGTTGGCACCTTGTATTTCGTATAGTCGTTGCCTTCCTCGTCACTGTATCCGGTGCTGGTGATGACATACATCACTGTTTTCTGGCCAAGAATAAGTTCAATGCCGCTGATGAGGGCGGCTATCTGCTTGTCAAGCCTCACATAAGTGTCCTGCATCTCCAGCTGACATTCCGACAGGGTGCTATGGTCGAAATTGCCGGCATAATAGGTCAGGTTGAGCATATCGGTGATGCCGTCCTTGCCCATATCCGTGCTCTTGATGCAGTGTAGTGCCGTCTTGGTGACATTGTCGTTTACGAGTGCGCTTGCCTTGTACTCACGGTATCTTCGGTCGCTGTTGAACTTGTGTGAGAAGGTTGTCTGTGTGTTCTTCACCATAAAATAGGTGAAATTGCCCGTATAGTAATTGTCGGGAGTCCATTCCTTGCCGGCTATTTCCTTGAGAGCCGGATAGAGGCGGTTGTATTCACTTGCCCATTTGGGCAGTTCCTTGTCGTAATATGTCGATGAGCACCATTCGCCGCTTTCGTCGTCAATCCATATAGCGGCGTCAGCTGCATGGCCTGCCGAAAGCACGGCTGCGTCGCGGGTGGGGGCGATGGAATATACTATTGCCTTGCCTTGTGAATAAACCTTAAGTTCGTCGCCAATGGTGCTGGTGAGCACGTTCTTGGGTGATGAACCAGCTTCGGTGCCCAGGCCTTTGTATTTGTTGTCGTCAACACAATAAATCGGTCGCAGTGTGTTGCGGTCGAGCCATCGCTCTGCCACAATACTATTATAATAAGGTGTAGCTCCAGTGAGGATTGCTGTTATTGCCGAAGCGCGGTCGATGGGTTGGAACGGGAATGACGCATTGGTATATACACGCCCTTCGGATAGAAGTCGCTTGAATCCGTAGCTGCCGTAGAGTGGGGAGAATGCCTCAAGATAGTCGGAGCGCAACTGGTCGATGGTGATGTTCACCACCAGGCGCGGCGCCGACTGTATCACTTGTGCCTCTATTCGGGCGGCATAAGCGAGTGCAACTATAAGTGTGAGTGAAATGTGTCTTTTATTCATCGCTTCAAGTGTATGATACATCTTGTGAGGAGGGCTATGCCTACAAATATCATGCCCTCAGCATAGTTTTGGATACAAGCCCCGATAAAGAAGAGTACTATGAGTGATACGGATATTTTCCAGTACAGATTGTTCTGCGGTTTTCTCCATAGCCTGTATATGAAGAACAGGGGAAGGGGGTTGAGCAGGAGCAACTGCAGGTTGGTGCTCGTGGTGGGATGTCGCGATAAGAACAGCGCAAGCATGAATATGCCCGCAAGCCCGGTGAGGCTCATGAGAAGTGTGTCCCACACGCGAAAGACGCGCTTTCGGCGCAGTTCTATTGCCATCAGTGCCAATGACAGAGTGAGCAGAATAAGTGCGCACGCAGTGGGAGTGAGCGGAAACGACTCTTCCACGATATTCACCCCTGGCTCTACTGCACTGCGCGATTCCACCACCAACGGCCTGTATATGCCGTCGCTCATGATTTGTGCTCTTTCAAAGTCCATCATCAGATAGTCGGGCAGGAATTGTAGCTTACGTTCTCCAACCTTGATGTCGGCAGCCATTCCGAGGGCAATATCCACTCCGAAAGCCGCCCACGGGTATTTTGAGTTATACTGGTGAACCATCTCGCGGTAGGTTTGGTAGTTCTCGTTGTTTACGTATTTTATCCTCCCGTTGATGCTCCTTTCCAGTATGTCGCGTGCCCTTGTGGTGCAGTTGTCATACAGGAAATTGTACCTGTATTCCCGGTTTTCGGGGCGATAGTTATCGATGAGGGCCTTGTATAGCGACTTCTTTTCCTCGGTGGTGAGGTTGATGACCTGTTCTGTCACCTGGCTTCCCCTACGTCCGTATTCCTTAGCGAAGAGCGGGAAAGGATATACACCGAGTTCGTAGTCGGTCAGACCAAAGAGGAAACGTAGCGAGAAGAATGGCTTGTTGAAGTTGAACACGCCATAGTTGAAGGCATAGTCCTCACCTGTGCGCAAATCGTGATAACGGAGGGCTGTATGGCCGTAAAGGCTGTAAACCTCGTTGCCTGGAGCGCACGTTAGCAAACTGACTTCTATGGAGTCAGACTGCTGTGCAATGCTTAACTGGCTGACAATCAGTGTAAAAATACCGACGAATAGCCTTTTGTATGTATCTTTTATATTTTTCACGGTGCAAATTTAATGTCTTTTTTTGGAAAAACATTCGATTATCTCGA
>CALZYS010000120.1 GCA_945830345.1 uncultured Prevotella sp. | reverse complement strand
GCCAAGAAAGGTTCGCTGACCGGCTCAATCTCGGTAGTTGACAACAAGGAGATAGAAAAGCGTATCACCACCAGCGTTACTGGAGCTCTTGAGGGTGCAGCCCCGGGTATTCAGGTAAACAACACATACGGTGAGCCAGGTAAGGCTCCGACCATCCGTATCCGCGGTTTCGGAACTCTCGTTTCTGGCGCAGCTGACCCGTTGTACGTTGTTGACGGTGTACCTTTCGACGGAAATATTGCAGAAATCAATCCTGCCGACATCGAGAGCATGTCAATCCTTAAGGATGCCGCTTCAGCAGCACTTTATGGTAACCGTGCCGCCAATGGTGTTGTGCTTATCACAACCAAGAACGGTCGCAACGCAACCAAACCAACCATCACCCTTCAGATGAACCAGGGTATCTACAACAGAGGTATTCCTGAGTATGAGCGTCTTGGCGCCGACCAGTGGATGGAGATGACATGGAAGGCAAAGAAGTATGCAATGATGACCAACGCTGGAATGTCGGAGAGTGAGGCAGCCGCTTATGCTACCGCCAACGTGGTACGCGAGTCAATAGGCCGCAACATCTATAATGGCGACAGCGATAAGCTGTTTGATGCCAACGGAAAGCTGATAGCCAACCGTCTTGCAGGATATGATGACCTTGACTGGGAGGATGCAATAGAGCGTAACGGTCACCGTCAGGACTATACTTTGTCTGCCGCTACCGCTGGTGATAAGTATAATGTGTATGCCTCTGTTGGTTACCTCAAAGAAAAGGGTTATGTGAAGGTTACTGACTATGAGCGTTTCTCAGGCCGTGTGAACACTACATTCACTCCCAACAAGTGGTTTAAGGGTGGTGTGAACATCAACGGTTCACGCACAGAGCGCAACTATAACGACAATGCCAACGGAAACTACTACGCCAACCCGTTCTATGTTGCACGTTATATGGCTCCTGTATATCCTCTGTATATGCACAACACTGACGGCAGCTATCAGTATGATGCCGAAGGTAACAGAATCTACGATACAACATCGTCATATCTCAGCAACCGTAACATAGTTTATGAGATGCAGTACGACAAGCAGGAGAGCATCCGCAACGTACTGGGGGGACAAGCATTCGCAACAGTGATGCTGCCTTATGGCATATCATTCACAATGAAGGGCGACGTAAGCCACAGCACTTCAAACAACAAGAAGTATGACAACCCGGAAATCGGCGACGGTGCCACCAACAACGGCCGTCTCACAAGCTACGCTTATCAGTACAGCACAGTAACCCTGCAGCAGATTATCAACTGGAACTATCAGTTTAACGATGTTCACAACGTGGAGCTTATGGCTGCACATGAGAGCTACAGCTGGCAGCGTAAATACACTGCAGGTATGAATACAGGTATGGCTGTTGACGGAAACCTCACAATGGGTAACTTCCTCAACAATTCATATTTCCTGGGTAGCGACGACGAGGACAAGACTGAGTCTTATCTTGCACGTGCCAAGTACAACTATGCCGACCGCTACTTCGTGGAGGCTTCATTCCGCCGTGACGGTTCTTCACGTTTCCACAAGGACAACCGCTGGGGTAACTTCTTCTCATTAGGCGCAAGCTGGAACATGAAGCAGGAGAAGTTCATGAAAGATGTTGACTGGGTGAACGCACTGAAGCTGCGTGCCTCCTATGGCGAGGTTGGTAACAACATGGGTGTAAACTTATATGGTCACATGGCACTCTACACCATCGACAAGAACGGCGGTGAGGCTGCGCTTGTAAAAAAGTCGCTTTCGGCTCCTGACATCAAGTGGGAAACAACACAAACTGTTGATATCGCTGTAGAAGGTACACTGTTCAACCGTCTGAACTTCCTGATTGGCTATTTTGACAAGCGTTCCAAGGACCTGCTCTTCGAGGTGCGTCTGCCACTTTCTGCCGGCTCTTATCCATGGGTAGATGATAATATGAACATGACACAGTACAAGAACATCGGTACTGTATCGAACCGTGGTTGGGAAATTTCTCTCAACGGTGACATTATTAAAAATAAGGATTGGAGATGGAATCTCGGCGTAGACGCAACATTCCTGAAAAACAAGATTATAAAACTTCCCGACGGCAAGGACATCCTGCACGGCCAGCAGAACTATTCTGAAGGACATTCAATCTATGAATGGTACACCTATCACTATGCAGGAGTTGACCAGATGACAGGTACCGCACTCTATGACATTGACCCAGACAAGAAGGAAAGCGCAGAGGCAGCCGGTGCATTGATGACAATCAACGGTGTTGATTATGCCACAACCACATCATACGCTAAGCGTGACTGGCGCGGCAGCGCACTGCCAACCGTATATGGTTCTATCACATCGGCTCTGTCATGGAAGAATTTCAATCTCAACATGCTCTTCACCTATTCACTTGGCGGCAAGACCTACGACGGCAGTTACGCTTCTTTGATGGGAGTGTCGGAGTCGGGAGCAAGTGGAAATGCATACCACAAGGACATTCTCAATTCTTGGGACGGAGCGCCTGCAGGCATGACTGAGAACTCAGCCAACCGTGTTGACCCCAATGGCACACCACGTGCTGACTTCTACAAGTCATCAGACCTCAACGGTGTCAGCGACCGCTGGCTTACAAGTTCTTCTTACTTCGTATTCAAAAACCTGAATCTATCTTACAGTCTGCCTACAAACTGGATGAAGAGCATTGGTCTGGAGGGCATCACCGTGAACGCAGGAGTGGAGAACCTATTCACACTGACATCGCGCAAGGGACTTAACCCGCAGTACTCTTTCAATGGAGGTTCGGATGATACTTACGTAACAGCGCGAGTTTACAACTTTGGTCTGTCAGTTAAATTCTAAAGATAATACAAATTTAATTCGAAATTGACAATGAAAAATTATATAAATAAACTGTTTGCAGGTGGCATTTTTGCCGGTATGATGCTGGTTTCTTCATGTGCCGGAGACTTTTTGGACACCGCTCCTACAGATTCAACCGGTGCATCTGACGCTGTGGGTACCACCGGCAATGCCATGAAGGCATTGAATGGTATTGCCAAGATTATGACAACGCAGCAATCTTATTTCGGAGGTGGATTTGCCGGCGAGAACAACATAATGGTTCAGTATGAGAACTATCCAAGCCAGAATTACAATTATAATCTGTATGCCTCAGGATGGTCTCCTATCTTTAACCAGGAGTTCCATACACGTACCAATTCTATTTATGATGCCTATGCATGGTATTATTATTACACCATTGCCGGCAACGCAAATACTATATTAGCAAATATCGACAACGCAGAAGGTACTGATGCAGAGAAGCAATTTATAAAAGCTTCGGCGCTGACTTTCCGTGCATACGCATTTGAAAAGCTGACACATTACTACTGTTTGCGTTGGCAGGACTCTAACAATGGTGCTTCACAGGGTATCGTACTCCGTCTTGACGAGTCAACCGGCGGACAGGCTTATGCTACTTTGGCTGAGACATACGCACAGATTTACAAAGATCTTGATGAAGCAATCTCACTCTTTAATGAGAGCGGCATGGATCGTGGTGAGGGTAAGGTTTGGCTGCCTAACGTGAATGTTGCACATGCCGTATATGCACGCACTGCACTTATCAAGCAGGACTATTCAAAAGCTCTGTCGGAGGCAAAGCTCGCACGTCAGGGATATCCGCTCATGTCTAATGACGACTATCACAAGGGATTCTGCAACCCGACAAGTGAGTGGATTTTCGGAAGCTATGGTGATGCAAGTGAGAACAACTGGTACTGGAGCTATGGCACACAGTATGCCTGCAACGGATATTATGCCAATAACCAGCAGACAGGTGCCGGTGCCATAGGTCGTGAGCTTATAAACCGCATTCCAAACAATGACACCCGTAAGGCGATGTTCCTTACAGAAGATAAGTTCCCAGGATATAATTTTGATGACGGTTCGGCAATGGACTTAGGCTATGGTATTCTTGGTATGGGTGATAAAGAAGAAGATGCTGACGCTTTGTGGGAAGAGGCTGCCGCCTATTGTAAGAAGATGGCAGTCAGCGGACTTGCAGCTCCTTATCAGGCTGGTTATATGTATCTTGGCGGTCAGCTTAAGTTCTTTGTATTCGACACTCCGGGTGTCAGCTACCTGCCATTCATCCGCTCTTCGGAGATGGTGCTTGTAGAGGCAGAGGCAAACTACTTCTTGAGCAACGAGGCAGCTGCACGTGATGCTCTCATAGAGCTTAACGCAACATCAGGACGTAACCCTGAATATACTTGCAACAAGACAGGTGATGCTCTATGGAATGAGATTATGGACTACCGCGAGCTGGAACTTTGGGGCGAGGGCTTTGCATGGAGCGACTACAAGCGCTGGAACCGCGATGTGGTTCGTCACGGATTTGCTGAGGGTGGTAACGCCCACTTATCTGTGGCAAAGACAATCCCAGCCAACAGTGCCAACAAATGGACTTGGGATGTGCCTCTCAATGAGACTGACTACAATGATGAGTTGAATCTTGCAGGAAAATAAATTCTCATAATAATGTAAAAAAGCGGTCCGTTTTTTAATTGGACCGCTTTTTTTATATATAAGTATTCCGTTGACTATACTCTCATAGGCGGTAATATTATTTCTATTCATAACATTTTCTGTTCCGTTTGTTTATTCTGTTCGAAAAAAGTGTCACTGTATGACAGAAATTTCAAGCAAAGCCCGATATTTTGTAGTAAATATAGGAACAGCTTAATATACGCTCCTATTAAATAAGTCATCCATGGTTATGACTTTTGGGAAATTTCCAGAATACTCATTAAACGTAAGTCCGTAGGTAGTGACAAGTGTAAGATGTAATGTTTTACGGCACTTTGTTTCTTCACAAAAGGCGGTCATTTTGTGCCTGAGTTGGCGGTTATAGGATGAGGTGACAGTAAAATCATCCTCGGAAAACTTCATCTCGCAAATGTTGATGATGTTGTCGGCCCTGTCTATCAGCATGTCAATCTGGGCTCCATCTTTCTTTAGCTTGCTTGACCACGGTGTGGTTTCTGTATATACTCCACTAATGCCGAGAGCATGCTTTATCTGTCGTATATGATAGAAGCACAGAGTCTCAAAAGAGAACCCGCGCCATGCCATCAGCTCATGAGACCTGATGTTTGACTGCCAAAAATTCTCGTCACTTGTCCTGCGTCCCTCTACAAATGACAAATAAAACATGCTGAAACTGTCAATTAGACGGTAATAAACCGTACGGCGCGATTGTCCGTATTTGACGTATGAGGATATAAAATCGCTTACTTCCAGTGCTCTCAGTGATGCAGAGAGTCCGCCTCCATCGGGCAATCCTGTCTTCTCCGTTATTTCCTTGCGTGTGTAACCTTGCTGTTTAGTTGCGAGTAGTCTGATTATTTTTTCACACTCCTCGTAATTGGTGAACAGAGAACCATATAGTCTTGAGAACTCTTGTTTGAGTTTTGCCGTCTGCTCGAAAAACAACATGTCGATATTTTGTGCCAGACTCACTCCACGTTTTAATAATGACATATAGAACGGAATACCGCCAATTGCCATATAGCACTGCAGTTGGTCGTATCTTGACATCACAATGCCGTTGGATTTATAGTATTCCTCACTCTCTGCGAGTGTAAACGGCTTGAGCTTTATTTCATTGGTTACACTATTATATAGTCCGCCCTTATTGTTGATCAGTTTATCGGATATCCATGAAGTGGCAGAACCACATACTATTAGCATGAGGTTGTCCTGGTGCGCTCCCCAACCATTCCAGAAATGCTCAAATGCAGTCAGAAATCCTGAGCGTGGTGTGTCCATCCACGGCAGTTCGTATATAAACAGTCCTTTTATGGGAGATTTTGTTTTGTAGTAATTAATTCGTCAAAAGCGTCAAACCATGTCTTTGGAGTTGCATCCTCTCCTCTATTTTCTCGGCTATTATTTTTTTTATAATAATTAATGTTTCCAATTATTATTCATAACTTTTCCGATTGTTATTATATAACAACAGGCATACTGACGGTTTAAGGATGGCTATCCACTAAGTTTCACAACAGTAGTTATGAAACTGTCATAACTTAACTTGTGTAATCATTACGACCTACTGTTGTAGTATGCTAAAAAGCCTTTGTATGTCCGTCCGTAAGCTTTGGACGGAGATACAAAGGCTTTGGATGAGCGTTCGAGGGCTTTGAACGGAAAGGACAAAGCCCTCCCTAACGTCGTTATTTCTTGGTCAGGACGTTGGTGGCTCCTGAATATACATACGTTTCATTGCTGTGTTCTGTTAAATTTTGCCATTTATCTATGTTTTATGGCATAAAAA
>CALZYS010000119.1 GCA_945830345.1 uncultured Prevotella sp. | reverse complement strand
CACCCCACATTAGGCGAAATGTTGCAGGAAATATAGTCAAAATATCCCTGTTTAACAAAAAATATCGCAGAAAACTGCAAAAAAACTGCAAATTATTTGGTAGTCTCAATAATTATGCCTACCTTTGCACCCGCAAATGAGAAATCATTTGTTTCTTAAGGCGGGGTGTAGCGCAGTTGGTTAGCGCACACGTCTGGGGGGCGCGAGGTCGCTGGTTCGAGTCCAGTCACCCCGACTTAACAATAAGAGGTTGATTATCGCAAGATTCTCAACCTCTTGTTGTATAATCTGTTAATTATATAATAAAAGGTGGAATTATGAACAACTCGACAAGGACAGATATTATACCAATAATTCAGCAATATTTTGCCACTCAGCCAGTAGTAAAAGCATGGCTTTTTGGTTCGTATTCACGTGGAGAGGAGCGTGAAGGAAGTGATGTTGATATATTGATAAGCGTTGACAAGTCTGCCCATGTTGGATTGTTCAAACTTAGTGGTATGTTGCTTGACATACAAGACAGGCTTAACCGTAAGGTTGACCTTGTGACAGACTCAGGCTTGATGGATTTTGCCCGTAACAGTGTAGATAGAGATAAAGTTTTGATTTATGAGAGAGCCGAGCAAAGATAAATTCCGCCTTCAACATATTATGGAGGCGATAGAAAGACTTGAAATCCATGCAGGGGCTCTCACTAAAGAAGAACTCGTGTCAGATGTCATGAGATACTATGGCATTGTGAAGAATATTGAGATAATTGGTGAAGCTGCTCGTATGCTGTCTAATGAGTTCAAGGAATCCCATACAGAAATTCCTTGGCGTGCAATATCTAACATGAGAAACTTTCTGGTGCATGAATACTTTAATGTTGATTCAAATACGGTATGGGAGGTAATTCATTCTGATATTGTGTTATTGAAGAAGTGGGTTATAATCTATCTTAATTCTTCGGATAAATGATATTACTTAGGGTATTTCGCTGTGGTAATACTAGGTGTTTGTCTGTGTGGAAAAGATATATTTAAAAAGCCCTCCGAAGAGGGCTTGTAGGATAAAAGTCCTTCGGCATATAGCCTTATTGTGATAAGATGTAGAAAATCTTATGGGTGCAAAATTACTAAAAAATATTGTTTTTTTCAATTGTGGTTTGATGTAGAAAGACGATATAAGACAATTCTGAGCCCACCATTTCTAACCCCCCCAATAGTAATGACCTATACGCCATATTATCTGCTTGTGCAACTTGAATAATATTTGACAAGTAGCATTGCTCCTCATCTGATGTATCTACGTTGCTTCAAGCATTATTCTTCTTAACTTTTATTATATTTAATCGAAGGATGAACGAAGGATTATCTAAGGATTTGACAAAAAAATAGCGATATCTACCTTTAAACTGTATTTGACAGAATGACATTAATTGATTAGTTTAACAGTTTACCCGTGAAGGCGGGTTGATACAAATAAGAATAAAAATTATGGAAACAACAGCAGCAGTAATGACAGATAAGTCCGCTTTAATTTCGGATGTAAAAGAACGAGTGCAGGATATTTATCTCGCAATATCATGGAGAGAGTTGAAAAGAGATTATTTCAACAATGGTAAATCTATGTCATGGTTTCAGCATAAGATATATGGCATTGACGGAAATGGTGGTGTTGGAGGTTTTACACCTCAGGAAATAGAGCAGCTTCGCGGAGCCTTGTGTGATTTGTCAGACAGAATCCGCCGCGCTGCGGATAACTTATCCCCGGCATCAATCTTGCCGTATTAAGCAAAAGTCATCATTGGGAGTGATGCATAGCCCCAGGCCACTATGGTCTGGGGCTTTTTGCTTGAATAAGATAACAAGTCGTTTTTAATGAATTATCCCTTCGTCCGAAAGCTTTGGATGGCGGTACAAAGCTTTTGTATCTCCGTTCAAAGCTTACGGATGCACATACAAAGCCTTGTGAGGATGCTACGATAGCCTATCGTAAACATTAGACAAGTTAACTTCTGACAGTTTCACAACTGCTGTAGTGAGAGTTCCATACTGGCTATTCTCTCAATGTCACAATAGCTGTCCTTGTAGTGTAATGACAGCGCAATTCAAATCAAGTGAATAGTATAAGGCATACAAACTATATAAAGAGGTTTATGTCAATTCGAATAGATTGATGTTCTTTCATGTATTATACTGCCTATTCTCCGCAAAAATGCGGAGAATAATGGCGTTTTTCTCCGCAAAAGTTTGGATAGTTGGCGGAATTGTAGTAATTTTGCACCCAAAATACTTGGGATTATGAGAGAAAGGTATATATGGCAGTTGGAAGGATGGCCACGGGTGCATTGGGACGCAAGCAGGTTTTGCGAACTGTTGGCTACAGTGAATGTGCTGCGGGGAAGGCTTGCAGGAAGGCTGTCTATGTTTGGCTTCGAGGAACAAGGGGAGACTCTGCTCGATTCGCTGACTATGGAGATTGTTAATTCTGCCGGTATTGAGGGCGAGACCCTTAATCATGACAGTGTGCGCTCGTCGGTGGCACGTCATTTAGGTCTCGAATATGGTGGAGTGATTACTCCCGACCATTATACTGACGGAGTGGTGGAAGTGATGATTGACGCCACCGTCAACTGTTACAAGCCTATTGACAGTGAGAGACTTTTCGCCTGGCATGCCGCACTCTTTCCTACAGGGCGCAGTGGCATGTATAAGATAAACGTGGGTGCATGGCGCAACGAGCAAGAGGCCATGCAGGTGATATCTGGCCCCATGGGACGACAGATGGTGCACTATGAGGCTCCGCCGGGTAGCGACGTGCCAGAGATGATGGCCGAATTTCTTGAATGGATTGACCGTTGTACCGAGGGCATCGACCCATTGATAAAGGCAGCAGTGGCGCATCTGTGGTTTGTGACCATCCACCCCTTTGACGATGGCAATGGGCGCTTGTGTCGCACTATAACCGAGTGCCTGCTGTCGCGTGCCGATCGTTCAGCTCAACGCTACTACAGTCTCTCGTCGGAGATACTAAGCCATCGCAATGAGTATTATCAGCACTTAGAGAGGGCGCAGAAGGGCGGTCTGGACATTACGGAGTGGATAGTGTGGTTTCTTGAGACACTGCGCAAGGCGGTTGAGACTGCCCTTGACAAGACTGAGAGGGTTGTGATGAAGAAGCGTTTTTGGGACAAGCATCACGACACTCCGCTTAACGACCGCCAGCGTAAGGTGCTCAACAAACTGCTCGATGGTTTCGAGGGCAAACTCAACTCTTCGAAATGGTACAAGATTAACCATTGTTCGCAGGACACTGCCACGCGCGACATCAACGACTTGATAGCCAAGGGAATATTGCGCAAGGGCAATGACGGCGGAGGCCGGAGTACCAACTATGAGTTGGTTATGACGGATGAATAATTCTTAAAGACAATACAACTCAATCGAGACAATACAATCAATATAAAATACATTGATGAAAGAAACTAAGGTAAGTATATTCCAACGTCCGGCGTGGGTGGCGGGACTTGCACTCACGGCGGCAATCTTGTGGGGATGGGCATATCCCCTGATTAAGCTCGGATTCGGGGAGTTTAGGATTGCTCCCGACATGACGGGTAGCAAGATGCTCTTTGCGGGCATCCGATTCTGTATTTCAGGACTTATCATCCTGACTGTCGCCCGAGCCACTAATCGTAGGTTTGCCGTCAGCAAAGGGCGCGACTGGTGGTATGTGTTGCTATTCTCGCTGCTCAACACCACCTTCCACTATGCCTTCTTCTATTTCGGACTGTCGCACAGTGATGGAGCACGTGCCGCGATACTCAATTCGATGGGCGTGTTCACGGTGGTGATATTTGCATGTATGTTCTTCAAGAGCGACCGCATGACTGTGCGTAAGGCTGTGGGTTGTGTGATGGGATTTCTTGGCATACTCGCACTGAATCTCGGAGGAAAGGATAGCGGACAGTTCACTTGGCTGGGTGACGGGATGATTATACTTAATGCTCTTTGCTCAGCTTTCGCCTCGCTGATGACGAGGGGATTGGGACGGCGTGTGGATGTGTTTGTAGGCACGGGATATAGTCTTGCCCTTGGCGGTGCCTTGCTTATTCTGCCGGCATTGCTTATGGGTGGTACGTTGCCTAATGTCACTATCGTGGGATTGCTCATCCTCTTGATGCTCATCGGCATTTCCACCATCGGTTTCACCCTCTACAACAAGTTGCTGACATGCAATCCCGTGGGCAAGGTGGCGATATTTAATTCGCTCATTCCCGTCATCGGTGCCGTGTCATCCTGCCTTTGCCTCTCCGAACCATTCTATTGGAAGTATGTCATCGCCGGTGCTCTTGCCACTGCAGGTATATATATCATCAACAAGGGGAAGTGATTTATTAATAAGACAGAACAATAAAAAGGATTATGGATACATTATTTAATATATCGGTGGAGCAGGTGATTGAGTTTCTCGGCACCTTTGCATTCGCCATTTCGGGTATCAGGCATGCCGCCGAAAAGACCTTCGACTGGTTTGGAGGTTATGTGTGCGGTATTGCAGTCGCTATAGGTGGCGGAACGATACGCGACGTGATGCTTGGCACTACGCCGTTCTGGATGACCAGTCCGTTCTATATGTTATGCACGGCATTGGCACTAGTGGTTGTGGTGGTGTTCTCGCGGTGGATAGAGAGGTTGCAGAACGCGTGGTTCGTGTTCGATACCCTCGGTCTCGCCCTCTTCACTATTGCCGGAATCCAGAAGAGCATTGCCTTCGGTCAACCATATTGGGTGGCAATCATCATGGGATGTATCACGGGTGCCGCCGGAGGAGTTATTCGAGATATTATGCTCGTGAGAGAGCCGGTGATATTCCACAAGGAAATTTATGCAATGGCAAGTGTAATGGGCGGCTTGGCATATTGGTTGACTATTCAGCTTGACAACAGTGTGGAGCTGTCGGCAATAATCAGTTTTACGGTGACGTGCGTGATACGTTTCCTTGCGGTGCGCTATCATCTCTCGCTGCCCAAATTGAAAAAGCTGATTGCAGAGGAAGAATGAGGAATGAAGAGTTAAGAATGAAGAGTGAAGAATGGCTGCGCATGGATAATCCGTGTTAATCCGTGTTTTCCGTGCCTAAATAATGGATTATAAATTAGGAATTAAGATATGGCATACGGTAATATTGGGGAGGCACGCCGCCCCGGAAGAATAGAAGTGGTGTGCGGATCGATGTTCTCGGGCAAGACCGAGGAGTTGATCAGGAGATTGAGGCGAGCAAAGTTTGCCCATCAGAAGGTGGAGATATTCAAACCCTCTATTGACAAGAGATATTCGGAGGAAGAGGTGGTGAGCCACGACAGCAACTCGATAATGTCAACTCCGATTGACACGGCGGCACAGATTCTGCTGCTGGCATCGGATATTGACGTTGTGGGAATAGATGAGGCTCAATTCTTTGACGATGGTCTTGTTGAAGTGTGCAACGAACTTGCCAACCGTGGTATGAGGGTGATAGTGGCAGGACTGGATATGGACTATCGTGGTGTGCCGTTCGGCCCTATGCCTGCGCTTTGTGCCATTGCCGACGATGTACAGAAGGTGCACGCTATATGTGTGAAATGTGGTGCCTTGGCCTATGTGAGTCACCGCAAGGTGGAAGGCGACAAGAGGGTGATGCTTGGCGAGCAGCAGGAGTATGAACCCTTGTGCAGGGAATGCTTTCAGAGGGAATTAGGAATGAGGAATTAGGAATGAGGAATTAGGAATTAGGAATGGCTTCGCAATTTAAAAAATAGCGGCATCACGCTTGATGCCGCTTTCTATTTATATAAATACGTTTTTAAAGTTATTGTCCCGCAAACAGGCGGCAGGCGACTTCGGCGTCGTGCCCGCGGAAGAACTTCACCTCACCCACCGGATCATAGCGGAAATTGGAGAAGCGCAGAAGGTTGACTGCCAAGAACTGGCGGTCGTCCGACTGACATATCTCTGCCCGCATATTGCCCACGGAAGTGGCGCGCACAGTCACTCCGCGGTTGAGCTGGCGGTTGATTTCGTCGGTATTACTGTCGAGCAATATACCAAGGCGTTCGCCATTGATAGGTGAATACTCAAATGTTTGTGCCTTCACGCGGCTACCTGTCGGGACGTATGTGGCCTTTTCGCAGAGGCCGAAAAATGATGTGTTTATTATTATGTCGTTGTTGTTGGAAATGGCAGTTGCCATCTCCAGGTTCTTTATCTTTGTCATTGTAACTTAGCAAATGAATGTATTAATGATATAGTATATACGTGTTTTAATACGGAAACTTCGGTCCCCGTATTCATAGTGTAAATAAATGAGAGTATATGCTATACAGTTAACAGATGATGTGTCTCAGCGCAATCACATAGTAACTGCGGGAGACAGACGACCGGACGG
>CALZYS010000118.1 GCA_945830345.1 uncultured Prevotella sp. | reverse complement strand
AGCGAGAATGCCGTCACCATAATAATATATGGCAAGGCTATGCGGAGGATATACACAGAGAACTGTCTCAGGTTCTTGTCGATATTCACAAGATAACCCGTGATGATAAGGAATGACGGCATGAAAAAAGTGAATGCCGCCGTCTTAGCCGAAGGATACAGTTCGCCAAGACTGACGATATGCACAAGTATCACGATGCACATCAATAGACAACGTACAAAGTCAATTTCTGTTATTTTCTTATTACTCATTTCTGATTCTATTTTGCGTCATATTAACACATATTGCTCAATATGGGGTCAAAGATACAAATAATATTTCTATTACGGAAATAAATCAGCGGAAAACTCAAATTAATGCAAATAAAATCATTAGATAAACTTTCTTACGATATTTTTTATCCAAAAAAGTGCAGAGATAGACACCGTGATGCCCCATCTGACAAAATGGCAGAAACATCTAATGAAAGAAGTTTGTGATGTCATATTGGCACGCCTTTTGCATTTAGGATTTACGGACACATAGCAGGATAAATCCAAGTTAATACCTGCATGTTTCCCGTATAAACAATAATATATAAAAAGAATAGATATGCAAAAAGGTAACATCGGGGTTACAACCGAGAACATTTTCCCCGTCATCAAAAAGTTCTTGTATTCTGACCATGAGATATTCCTGCGCGAGATGGTATCGAATGCCGTTGACGCTTCGCAGAAGATGAAGACCCTCGCCGAAAAGGGCGACTTCAAGGGTGAGTTAGGCGACCTGACAGTGCGCGTGAGCCTCGACGAGAAGGAAGGTACACTCACCATCAGCGACCGCGGTATCGGTATGACCGAGGAGGAAATCGACAAGTATATCAACCAGATAGCCTTCTCGGGAGTCAACGACTTCTTGGAGAAATACAAGGACAACGCCAACAATATCATCGGACATTTCGGACTTGGCTTCTACTCATCATTCATGGTGAGCAAGAAGGTGGATATCATCACCAAGAGCTATCGCGAAGGAGCAAAGGCAGTGAAGTGGAGCTGCGACGGTTCGCCGGCATACGAGATTGACGATGCCGAGAGAGAGAGCCGCGGTACTGACATCGTGCTGCACATCGACGACGACTGCAAGGAGTTTCTTGAGAAGAACACTATCCAGGGCTTGCTCAACAAGTACTGCAAGTTTATGCCCGTGCCTGTAGCCTTCGGCAAGAAAACCGAATGGAAGGACGGCAAGAGCGTGGAGACCGACGAGGACAATATTATAAATAATGTGGAGCCGCTGTGGACAAAGACTCCAAGCACACTGAAGGACGAGGACTACAAGTCGTTCTACCGCACACTCTATCCCATGCAGGACGAACCACTGTTCTGGATTCACCTCAATGTTGACTATCCGTTCAACCTAACGGGTATCCTCTACTTCCCACGCATCAAGTCAAACATCGAACTGCAGCGCAACAAGATTCAGCTCTACTGCAACCAGGTGTTCGTGACCGACCAGGTGGAAGGCATCGTGCCCGACTTCCTCACACTGCTCCACGGAGTTATCGACTCGCCGGACATCCCGCTGAACGTGAGCCGTTCATATCTGCAGAGCGACCGCGACGTGAAGAAGATTGCCACATATATCACAAAGAAGGTGAGCGACCGTCTGCAGAGCATCTTCAAGGAAGACCGCAAGGGATTTGAGGAGAAATGGGACGACCTCAAGATATTCATCAACTACGGAATGTTGAGCGAGGAGTCGTTCTACGACCGCGCCAAGGACTTCGCACTGATGAAAGACACTGAGGGCAAATACTTCACCTTTGACGAATACCGCACTCTCATCAAGGACAACCAGACCGACAAGGATGGCAACCTCGTATATTTGTATTCCACTAACAAGGAGGAGCAGTACAGCTACATCGAGACTGCAAAGGCTAAGGGATACAGCGTGCTGCTTATGGACGGCGAACTCGACGTGCCCACAGCATCGATGCTGGAGCAGAAACTCGAGAAGAGCCATTTCACCCGCGTTGACAGCGACATCATCGAGCGCATTATCGTGAAGGAGGATGCCAAGAAGGAAAGCTTGGAGGCTGACAAGAAGGAGCACCTCTCAACAGTGTTCACAACCCAGTTGCCGAAGTTGGAGAAGGCTGAGATTTACGTTGATGTTGAGCCTATGGGCGAGCAGGCACAACCTGTGATCATCACTCAGAGCGAGTATATGCGACGCATGAAGGACATGAGCCGTCTACAAGCAGGCATGAGCTTCTATGCCCAGATGCCCGACTCATACAACCTGGTGCTCAACTCCGACCATCCGCTCATCAAGAAGGTGCTCGACGATTGCGAGAGCAACACTGCCGAGGCTCTGAAACCCATAGAGGGAGAGATTAAGGGGCAGGAGGCACGTCTTGCCGCCCTCCGTCAGTCACAAGACAAGAAGAAGCCTGAGGAAATCACCCAGGAGGAGAAGGACGACGTGAAGAACACCGAGAAGGCCATCGAGGACGAGAAGAACAAGAAGCGCGAGCTGTTTGCCAACTATGCCAAGGACAACAGTATCGTTCACCAGCTCATCGACCTCGCACTGCTGCAGAACGGAATGTTGAAGGGAGCAGCTCTCGACAAGTTCCTCAAACGATCAATAGAACTGATTAAGTAATATGACATTATATCCCAAGCTGATTCTTGATGCGCTCGCCACGGTGACGTATGCAGGAACAAAGAAGAACCTCGTGGAGAGCGGTATGGTTGCCGACACTCCGAGTATTAACGGCATGAAGGTAAAGGTGGTGTTGCAGTTTCCCCGCGACACCGACCCTTTCCTTAAGTCAACACTCAAGGCTGCCGAGGCAGCCATCCACTATCACATATCTAAAGATGTGGAAGTGGAGATTGTCACCGAGTTTAAGTCTAAACCGCGCCCCGAAGTGGGCAAACTGCTGCCCGAAGTTAAGAACATCATCGCCGTAAGCTCAGGCAAGGGCGGCGTTGGCAAGAGTACGGTGGCAGCCAATCTTGCCATATCGCTTGCACGCCTTGGCTATAAAGTGGGACTACTTGATGCCGACATCTTCGGTCCGTCGATGCCAAAGATGTTCCGCGTTGAGGATGCCCGTCCATATGCAGTGGAGAAAGACGGCAGACAGCTTATAGAGCCTATCGAGAAATATGGAGTGAAGTTGCTGAGTATAGGTTTCTTCGTCAATCCCGACACTGCTACACTGTGGCGTGGTGGTATGGCTTCGAATGCACTCAAACAGTTGATTGCCGATGCCGACTGGGGAGAGCTTGACTACTTCATCCTCGACACTCCTCCAGGCACAAGCGACATACATCTCACTCTGCTTCAAACACTTGCCATTACGGGAGCAGTAATCGTAAGCACTCCGCAAAACGTGGCATTGGCTGATGCCCGCAAGGGTATCGACATGTATCGCAATGAGAAGGTGAATGTGCCAATCCTCGGTCTTGTAGAGAATATGGCATGGTTCACTCCTGCCGAACTGCCCGAAAACAAATATTATATCTTCGGGAAGGAAGGCTGCAAGCGACTCGCTGAGGAGATGCAGACACCTCTGCTCGCCCAGATTCCGCTTGTGCAGAGCATTTGCGAAAGTGGTGACGACGGAGAACCCGCATCCTGTCATATCGACACCGCCACAGGTCAAGCCTTCATCAACCTCGCCCAAGCTGTGGTTACAGTAGTCAACCGCCGCAACAAGGAGCAAGAACCGACAAAGATTGTCAAGGTTAAGAAATAAAAAAAGAGAGTGACGACATCGATGTTCGTCACTCTCTTTCAGTTTATAATAATATACCCAATACAATCGTTACTTTGTAACGTCCAATCCACGGTTGTTGAGTGTGGCATTGAGCACCATCACATACTTGCGATACTGATCCTTGTTGAGGATGTAGTGCATGTACTTCAAGTCCTTGTTCACTGCCTTAATCATAAGGTCCTTCTGATCCTCGTTGCCAGCCTGAGCGGCAACCATCATCTCGCCGCAGAAAGTGTGATGTACGTCAGCCACGCTCTCAATCTGGTCGGCTGTGAGGTTAAGCGACTCACTCAGTTTCTTCATGTTAACGCTCATGTCGAATGCGCTCATTGCGCTTGTTGCGTTTGCGTTCTCGTCTTTTGCAAATGTTGTGGTCATGCAAAGCACTGCCATAACTGTCAAAATCATCTTTTTCATAATGTTACCCTTTCTTTACTTTAATCTTTTTTACCTAAATAACAATCTTTTAAATCTCTAATAACTTTGTGTCTTGTCGTCCTGAACTTTGTAGTTCTTTTGTCCTTTTGACGGTGCAAAATTACAACTATTTTCTCAACTGACAATGCTTTTTTGTGATTTGTTTGCGCACACAGGCGTATTTTTGACATTGGTCAAATAATAACGGCAAAACCCGAAATAGGTCAATTCGGGTTACAAAACCGTTACTAAATCTTAGGATAACGACGTGTCCATCCATCCCATCTAAGGCGCATAACTCCGAAGAAAGCCTCGCCGAAGATACCGCCGCTCATCTTGCTAACGCCCTCACGACGGTTGACAAAAATCACTGGCACCTCTTTAATACGGAATCCTATCTTATGGGCGGTAAACTTCATCTCTATCTGGAAGGCATAACCACGGAAACGAATCTTGTCGAGTTCGATAGTCTGCAAGACACGGCGACGATAGCACTTGAATCCCGCAGTAGTGTCGTGCACCTTAAATCCGGTGACTAAACGCACATACTTGCTGGCGAAATAGCTCATGAGCACACGCCCCATAGGCCAGTTGACCACATTCACTCCCGACACATAGCGCGAACCGATGGCAAGGTCGTAGCCCTCGTCATGACAGGCTGAATAAAGGCGTGGAAGGTCGGCAGGGTCGTGACTGAAGTCGGCATCCATCTCGAATATATATTCGTAGTCATGCTGCAATGCCCACTTGAATCCCTGGATATAAGCAGTGCCGAGTCCTAATTTGCCAGGTCTTTCCACTATGAAAAGTCCACCGGCAAACTCCTCCTGCATAAGTCGCTTGACGATAGCTGCCGTACCATCGGGCGAGCCGTCGTCAATCACGAGGATATGAAACTGCTTGTCGAGTGCATTTATCGCACGGATAATCTTCTCTATGTTTTCCTTCTCATTATAAGTAGGAATAATTACTATACTGTCGCTTGTTGTCATATAAATAAGACTGTATTTGTGATTTTTATCGGCAAAGGTAATGCAAAATCGAGAAAGAACAAAATTATTTCAGTCTTTTTTGCCATTTTCTTACATATTATTTGTAATTTTGCACCCTGTAACACATGAATTAATGAATATTCAGGAATTAAGTCAATTATATGCCCACATGCCACAGGTGGCTGCACTTGCAAAAGTGATGGGCGATAAAAAGTCGGGAAATATCTTTCTCGATGGTCTTCTTGCGTCTTCTTCAGCTCTGCTTTTCGGCAGTTTGTCCACAAAATGCGAGTCAAAAATACTATTCATCATGCAGGATGCTGATGAGGCGGGCTACATGTATCACGACCTTACCCAGATCTTGGGCGACAAGCAAGTGCTTTTCTTCCCTTCTTCATATCGCAGGGCCGTGAAATACGGGCAGAAAGATGCCGCAAACGAGATTCTGCGCACGGAGGCGCTTTGTGATATTAAAAATGAAAAATTAAATATTAAGAATAATAGCAAAGAGCATCATCTGACTTCGCTCTTCGTGGTTACTTATCCTGAGGCAGTGGCAGAGCTGGTGGTATCCCAGAAGAGCATGGACAGCCGAATGCTCATACTCAACAAGAACGAGGAGAAACCAATGGAAGAAATAGCCTCAACATTGAGGGAGTTTGGATTCTCTGAAGTTGACTACGTATATGAACCCGGACAATTTGCACGCCGAGGCAGTATCCTCGACGTGTTCTCGTTCAGCAATGAATATCCATTCCGAATTGACTTCTTCGGCGACGAGATAGACACGATACGCACATTTGAGGTGGAAAACCAACTGTCAAAAGACAAGTGCGACAGTGTAACCATCGTGCCCGAACTGTCGCAAGGCACTGAGGATAGAATCCCCATTTTGCAGTTTCTGCCCAAGGACACCATACTATGCGTGAAAGACTTCACCTACGTGTGTGATATTATTAATAAGGTGTATGAGGAGGGATTCTCTCAACAGGCGCTCACTGAAATGTCGGCAGGTGCCACCGAGGTGGAGCGGCAGGAGATAATGAATCGCATGCGGAGCGAGATACAATTAGTGAGCGGCAGCACATTCATGCGCGATGCCCTGAATTTCCGCATGATAGAGATAGGTCACAGACCGAGTCGCCATGCCGATGCCACCATAAGATTCGACATCAAGCCCCAACCACTGTTTCATAAGAACTTCGACCTGCTGAAGAAGTCGCTTGAGGATTATCAGCTGATGGGTTATA
>CALZYS010000117.1 GCA_945830345.1 uncultured Prevotella sp. | reverse complement strand
CACTATCTCCATGGCATCCTGCGACACGGGGAAGACGCAGTTGTCCTCCTGCGTGGTCAGCCTAATGCCCTCGCGCTCAAACCATTCGTATGCGTCCTCATGACTAAACTCCCTGAGCAGTCGCTTCATCAGTCGTGCTCCACGCGGATAAACTGTCTCTACACTGCGCACACCATTGAACGAGTTGGTGAGATTACATCTCCCGCCACCCGTCACAGCCACCTTAGCCAATGCCTTGCGCCCACTCTCATACACAGTGACCACCGCCTCAGGACATCGCCTCCTTATCTCAATAGCCGCAAAGCATCCCGCTGCCCCGGCTCCAATAATAGCTATCTTCATATATTAAATCCACTAATGAGATCACTCATACCGCATATTATCCTGCATCCACTTGAAACACTTTGCCTGACTGCTTGGGAAGCGCCAATGACCGCTGCTCGGGGTGATGTCCTTCTGCTTGGGGGCGGTTATCTCATTCCATACCGACCATACAGAGGTGGGCGAACAGGTGTCGTCGCTATATCCCCAACTCATGAAGGTGGGAACACGCAGGATGCGAGCGAAATTGACCACATCGAAATAGGGCAAGGTCTGCAAGGCCTGCTCGACGGGGATATCCACACGACTGTCGTCGAACAATCCTGAGAAGAACATCGGCCAACCGCCTGCCCTTGCGTGCAGGAAACCGGTGAGGTCGCTCAGGGCAGGATAAAACGGGGCGCACATGGTGACCTTCTCGTTGAGGGCGGCAGTGATGACTGACAACGCCCCACCCTGCGAACCACCGGTGACGATGACATTCCTGCCGTCCCAGTCGGGCAACGAGCACAGGAAGTCAACGGCCCTGGCACATCCCACATACACATCCTTATAATAATATGTGTCCTTGGAAGCCATCCCGCGACGCATATACCCGCTGCATTTCTCAGCACGCATACGGTTGTATTCCTCGTCGGGAATGCGCTGGTCGTTGTCGTGAATCTCTATCTTGAGATACGTCATTCCCGCCTTGGGGAAATAGTCGGAGGGATAGATTTTCTGACTTCCAGCACCAGGCGGAACGAGCACCACGGGATGCTGCCTGCCATCCAACGGGCGCGAGAGATAGCCATATATCCATTTGTCCTTACCAACATGAAGCCGCACGAGCTTGGTCTCAATTTTGTCGTCAGTGGCATCGGGCACATCAAAATACTCCGGTTCGAGACTCACCTTGCGGGCTTCACGCAATGCGTTCTGCCAGAACTTGGTGAAGTCCTTCGGCATCTCAGTGAACGAGCGGATCTGCTCAGGCGAGAATGCCACCTTGACGATGTCGCGATGACGCTTGCCTCCCGCCATAAACTCATACTTACAGGCCAGGAATCCCGGCTCAGTCATAGTGCCCATACGTATGACAGCCTCACCACCGACAAACATGGTGGAGTCGGCATCCTTGGGCAGGTACATCTCCCGCCCCACCCTATACTTGACCGTCACTCCATTGAGCGGGACTCCGCCCTCGCGGGCATAAATACGCAGTGTGGCAGGTTGCCCCTGACGATAATAACTGTCGCCATGGTCGGGCGTTGCCACCACTTCCACGAAAGCCTTGCGTGGATCCCCGAATTCCTGTCGGAACTGCTGAGCGGAAAGAGATACACAGCAGATTAGGCAAAAGAAAACAACAACAACTCTATTCATAAATACCAACAAATTTATTGCAGATTAAACTTCAACTTTTGAACATCTCTGCTATTGCCACCCACCATTACTTCGAAGTCACCTGGCTCTGCAACAAACTGCAAGTCGCTGTTGTAGAACTTTAGCATATCAACATCGATGGTGAAATTGACATCGCGACTCTCGCCAGCCTTCAACGATATGCGCTCAAAGCCCTTCAACTCCTTAACAGGTCGGCTGATAGAGGCTGCCACATCACGGATATACAGCTGAACCACCTCGTCGGCATCATACTTACCGGTGTTCTTCACATTGACGGTAAGAGTCAACGTGCCATTGGCATTCATAGTCGTGCCGCTCAAGCGAGGCTTGCCGTATTCAAATGTGGTGTAGCTCAGACCATATCCAAAGGGATAAAGAGGATCGTTGCGCACGTCGATATAGTTGCTCTGATACTTGCGATACTCCTTCGCTCCTTCAGGCACAGGGCGACCCGTATTCAGATGATTATAATAAATAGGTATCTGACCAAGAGCCTTAGGCATGGTCATGGTGAGGTGTCCCGAAGGAGATTTCTTGCCGAAGAGTACGTCACAGATGGCATCGCCAGTCTCAGAACCGCCAAACCATACATTGAGTATGGCAGGCACATTCTCTGCCTCCCACGACATAACGGTAGGACGACCTGAGAAGTTGAGCAATACCACAGGTTTGCCAGTAGCCACGAGAGCCTTCAGAAGTGACATCTGCACGCAAGGCAAGGAAATGTCGGCACGCGACGAGCTCTCACCGCTCATCTCCGCCATCTCGCCCATAGCGCAAACAATCACGTCAGCCTCGGCAGCAACACGAAGAGCCTCTGCCTTTGCCTGTGCATCATCCACACGGTCGATAGGACGACCGAATGTGGCTCCCTTCTGTATCGCCTCGTCGGCATAGATATTGCATCCCTGGGCAAAGAGCACCTGAGCCTTGTCGCCAACGGCACGCTCCATGGCTTCCTTCAATGTGGAATAGAGTTCGGGAGTGTCGCCCGTTGACCAACAGCCCACCATATTCGAGCGGTTGTCGGCAAGAGGGCCGATAAGGGCAATAGTAAGCCCCCCCTGCCCCCCGGTGGGGGGTGTTGACAAATCAATTGGGAGTATGGGCCTACCCGCGCCGTTTAACCCCCCACTGGGGGGCAGGGGGGGCTGGTCATTCTTAAGCAGCACAAAAGTCTCGGCTGCCATATCCCTTGCCGCCTTTCTATGTTCCTCTGTATATAAGTCGGTTTTCAGACGCTTTGGCTCGCAGAAACGATATGGATCGTCAAAGAGACCAAGCTTGTATTTGGCTTCGAGCACTCTTCTACAGGCAGTGTCAATATCCTTCTGTGACACGCGTCCCGACTGCAACAATCCTGCAAGTTGGGCAATGAAAGCATTGGAGCACATATCCATATCCGTTCCAGCCTTCAAGGCACGCTCAGATGTAACCGACTGGTCGCCTATGCCATGCACTACGGCCTCATTGATTGAACCATAGTCGGTAACTACGAATCCGTCGTATTTCCACTCATTGCGCAGAAGGTCGGTGAGCAACCAACGGTTGCAAGTGGCGGGGATGCCATCCACCACATTGAATGACGACATAAACGAGCCTGCACCAGCTTTGGCTGCTGCCTTATATGGCTCAAGATACTGATTATACATCCTGACGCGACTCATATCCACGGTGTTGTAGTCACGTCCTGCCTCGGCAGCTCCATACAAGGCGAAATGCTTTACACAAGCCATTGCGCTCTCCTTGCCGTAATTTCCCTGATAGCCTCTTACGAGAGCCTCACCGATGCGACAGCCGAGGAACGGATCCTCACCCGCTCCCTCAGCCACACGTCCCCAACGGGGGTCGATGGCGATATCCACCATCGGACTATACACCCAGTTGATACCCTGCGCCGTGGCTTCCTTGGCAGCTATACGGGCACCATTCTCAATGGCCTTTATATCCCATGAGCAAGCCTGTGCCAGTGGTATAGGGAATACTGTCTGATTGCCATGGATGACGTCCTGACCAATGAGCAATGGAATACCGAGTCGGCTCTTCTTGACAGCTATGCGCTGCAACTCCTTGATTTTCTCCTGTCCCTTGACGTTGAGCACGGCACCAAGCTTACCCTCGGCAGTGAGCTGTGCCAACGGACTGTTCATAACCGCTCCAGTGGTAATATCATTGCCAGGCAGGAGATTGAGCTGACCGATTTTCTCTTCAAGAGTCATCTTCGACATCAGTTCGTCGATGAACTCATTCATCGGTTTCTTTTGGGCAAATACTGACGTTGCCGCCAGTATTGCCACCACAAATATAGATATTTTCCTCATACTTATAGGTATTATGTGTGCAAAAGTACGGAAAAATATTTAGAATACCAAAGAATATACAGATTATTTTTTAATATCATGGTCGGTCATTGCTGCTACACATGAATCCGACCATACATTTTCGGCTGTCTCTATCATATCTATTATGGTATATACAGGAAGTATTATTCCCATAATTGCAACCGGGGCACCTATGCCTGTCATAAGCGAGAGGGTGAGGAAGAAGCAACCCATTGGCACTCCTGCATTGCCTATGGCTGACACCACTGAGAGGAGAAGCCATAGGAGCATTGTGGGAATGGTGAGCGCAATACCACCGTTCTGCATGACAAACAATGATGTCACAAGGATGAATGCCGCACAGCCGATAATGTGGTGAGATTACCGTTCGTAGGCTCGATGATGGTGGTATTCTCGTCAATAAGTCCATTCTTCTCAGCCTCAGTAATAAGGGCGTAAGCCACACGGTCCTTCACACTGCGTGCAGGATTGAGCGATTCTATCTTCACGGGAACACGCGCCTTGAGCGATTTCTCCTGTTCTATCCTGGTCAGTTCCAATAATGGAGTATGACCGATAAGTTCTGTTAAACTTCTTGCGATTGTTGCCATAATTTCCTTGTTTTTTATTAAAATTTTCTTGGGTGCAAAGTTACGGCAATTTCCGCAATACCACAATACCCCAAAAATGGCATTTCGCATCACACGATTATAGTATTCTATATACCGCATTTATGGTATATTCCATAGAAAAAAGCCCAAAATATTTGCATATATATAATAAAAGGTGTATCTTTGCACGCAATTCTTAAAAAACAAACAACAATGAAGAAACAGACACTTGCTATAGATACCCCCTACCAGCAGCCCGACGCTTATGAGGCACTGAGTATGCCGGTATGTCACTGCGCCGCCTACGAGTTTGGCAATCACTCCCGAGGGAGAGCAGTGGCGCAAGCAGATGCTGAGCTACATCGAAGGCAACATCGACTTTGTCATCAACTACTGCCGCGAGAATATCCCAGAGATAAAGCCATGGCGCCCGCAAGCCTCCTTCCTCGTATGGCTCGACTGCCGCGACCTCGGCCTCAACCACCAGCAACTCGTTGACCTCTTCGTCAAGCGCGCCCGTCTTGCCCTCAACGACGGCGAGATGTTCGGCAAGGGCGGAGAGGGTTTCATGCGCCTCAACGTAGCCGCCCCGAGAAGCATTCTCCAAACAGCTCTCGAACAGTTAAGTGAAGTCTTGCAACCGGAATCTCACTGATGAGTTCTATGAGTCCGCGAGAATTTTGCCGTTAACCCTTCACCCTTCATTTTTACAACATAACACACTCATTATCAAACGGTTTGCATTATGAAGGGTTGCTCCAACCCTTCATAGGTTTAACACATTGATATTCATATTGTTACAAGCATTTTATGAAGGGTGAAGGGTTGGTGCCAAAATTCTTCGGCATTCAAGAAACCGTAAGTTTTTCATATCTTATTTTTCATTTGCAATGCTGCGTCAGAATTAACAATGTCGCACACAGACGATTTTGTTAAATTCCCGTAAATATCACTCACTATTTATCCGTATATAGAGTATTTTGATTACCTTTGCCCATTGAAATCATACATAATTGTATTTCGAATATCTGCTCAGTCCGTGGGACTATGCCGCCGCCTCGCTAATAGTAACCGAGGCGGGAGGCGTAATATCATCTTCCGACGGAAGCAGGCTGCGCCTTACGGAACCGACGGGCGTAATTGCCGCAAATAACAAGTCGAACTATCAACAGTTGCTTGACATAGTGTTGAATAGATAACAATGGACGATTTATTCACTTAATACAAGAACCAAAAATGTATATATAACATGAGGAAGATATTAACATTAGCCGCAGGACTGATAATGATGACTGCCTGCGCACAGAAAAGCCAAAAGGCTATCGTAAAGAATGAACCAACCACCATCACGTGGATTGAGGACAAACCCGGACCTACCCAACAGCCACAAAAGCTGTATCCCGAGGTGCCTGATTCACTATGGGCTGCACTTGGACTTGAAAAGGGAGTGCCTTCAAGCATGAGTTGCCTATTGTTGCAGACAGAAGGAAAAACAATACTGCTCGACGCTGGACTTGGTGCACCATTCAGCCAGCTTCTTCCCAAATTGAAGGAAAAGGGAGTAGCTCCAGAAGAATTGCAACTGATATACATCACACATCTTCATCCCGACCACATAGGTGGTCTGCTGAAGGAGGGGAAAGTTGTGTTCCCAAATGCCGAGGTATATGTCAACCGTGTGGAAGCGGAGGCATGGCTCGCTATGGAGGGCGACAGAAGCAAGTTGGCAAAGAGCGTACTCGAAGCCTACAAGTCTCATCTGCACCTGTTCGAGGCAGGCGACACGCTTGAAGG
>CALZYS010000116.1 GCA_945830345.1 uncultured Prevotella sp. | reverse complement strand
CAACAAGGAATATGCAGCCATGAAGCTCACCCTGATGCTTATGGGAGGTTCGGCATTGCTGATTATCGGTATTCTCGGCATCTACTTCTTCAGTGGTGCCACGACAATGAATGTCAACGAGATTGCCGCCATGCACAACATCGCCCCCGAGGTGCAGAATGTGTTCTTCCCCTTCATCTTCATCGGATTCGGTGTGCTCGGTGCAATGTTCCCGTTCCATACATGGTCACCCGATGGTCATGCCTCTGCGCCCACTGCAGTGTCTATGCTCCACGCCGGTGTGCTAATGAAGCTCGGAGGCTACGGTTGCTTCCGCGTGGCTATGTATCTGCTGCCCGATGCCGCCAATGAGTTGGCTTGGATATTCCTTATCCTCACCACCATCTCTGTGGTCTATGGTGCCCTCTCGGCTTGCGTTCAGACCGACCTCAAGTACATCAACGCCTATTCGTCGGTGTCTCACTGCGGTCTCGTTCTCTTCGCCCTGCTGATGATGACCCGCACCTCTTGCACAGGTGCCATCCTGCAGATGCTCTCTCACGGACTCATGACAGCCCTCTTCTTCGCCCTCATCGGTATGATCTACGGACGCACTCACACCCGCGACGTGCGCCGACTTGGAGGCTTAATGAAGATTATGCCATTCCTCGCCGTAGGATATGTCATCGCCGGTCTTGCCAACCTCGGACTCCCCGGTTTCTCGGGCTTCGTGGCTGAGATGACCATCTTCGTGGGCTCGTTCGAGAATGCCGGAACATTCCACAGCGCATGCACCATCATTGCCTGTATGTCGATTGTAGTGACCGCGGTTTATATCCTGCGCGTTGTGGGCAAGATTCTCTACGGAGAGGTTGCCGACAAGCACTACCTCGAACTTACCGACGCCACATGGGACGAGCGCTTTGCCGTATGCTGCCTTATTGCCTGTGTAGCCGGTCTTGGTCTGGCTCCTATGTGGGCAAGCAATGTCATCGGCGATGCCGTCAACCCGATTATCAACGTATTAAGTCAAAACATATAATCAGTAGGAAACAATGGATTACAGTCAGTTTTTCAACATGATACCCGAGGCAACGCTCATGCTTGCCCTCGTGATAGTCTTTCTCGCCGACCTTATCTTCAAGGGCGAAAGAAAGCATTGCTACACCAGCCTGCTGATGTATATAGGCCTGCTCGTCCAGACGGTGGTGTGCTTCACTGCCGCTCCTGCCGAGGCATTCAGCGGCTTGTATGAGGCTTCTGCCGCCTGCAATGCCATGAAGGGCATCCTCACCGCCGGCACATTCATCGTGGTGGTGATGGCTCAGTCGTGGCTTGTGCAGGACGAGGTGAAGCGCGTCAGCGGTGAGTTCTACACTCTCACCCTCTCCACCCTCCTCGGTATGTATATGATGATGTCGTCGGGCAACTTCCTGATGTTCTTCCTTGGTCTTGAGATGGCTTCTGTGCCAATGGCATGTATGGTAGCCCTCAACAAGTATCGCAAGGAGTCGGCTGAGGGAGCTGCCAAGTTCGTCCTCACCGCCACATTCTCAAGCGGTGTGATGCTCTACGGCATCTCGTTCCTCTATGCAGCCACAGGCACACTCTATTTTGAAGATGTGATGAGCAATCTCACTGCCACCCCGCTCGTCATCATGGGTCTCGTCTTCTTCTTCAGTGGACTCGGATTCAAGATTTCTCTTGTTCCGTTCCACTTCTGGACAGCCGACACCTATCAGGGTGCGCCCACTGCCGTCACCGGTTATCTGAGCGTCATCTCCAAGGGTGCCGCCACCTTCACTCTGATGGCTATCCTCATGAAGGTGTTCTCGCCCGTTGTCGAGTATTACGAGTATCTGCTCTACATCGTCATCGTGCTCACCATCACCATCGGCAACCTCTTTGCCATCCGTCAGAACGAGCTCAAGCGCTTCATGGCTTTCAGCTCTATATCTCAGGCTGGATATATCATGCTCGCCGCCATTGGCAGCAGCAATATGGGAGTGTCGGCACTGATGTATTATGTGCTTGTATATGTGGTTGCCAACATGTCGGTGTTCACCGTCATCAACGTTGTTGAGACCCGTGGCGCAGGCACCACCAAGATGAGCTGCTACAACGGACTCTATCAGACCAACCCCAAGTTGGCGTTCCTCATGACGTTGGCGTTGTTCTCGTTGGCAGGTATTCCCCCGTTTGCCGGAATGTTCTCGAAGTTCTTCGTCTTCATGGCGGCAGCACAGCAGGGTTCGTTCTGGGCATACTTTGTAGTGTTCATCGCCCTGGTCAACACCGTGGTGAGTCTCTACTACTACCTGCTCATCGTCAAGGCGATGTACATCATCCCCACAGAGTCGCCGCTTCCCACCTTCAAGAGCGATTTCAACACCAAGTTGGCTCTCGCCATCTGCACTGTTGGCATCGTCCTCTTCGGCGTATGCAGCTGCATCTTCGACTGGCTCACGTCAGTCACCATCTGCTGATATTTTATCACTGATAAATAAAAAAAATAGTCTCGCACCATCATAGTGCGGGACTATTTTCATTATTATCTTTGTTTGTCTTTTCCTGTTGTGTCGTGTGCAGTGGCGTAAGATTTATTAAAACAAAAGAGAGACAAGTACCTATTAAATAAGTACTTGTCTCTTATTTTATTTAAGAAGAGTAATCTAAGGATTAATCCTCAACAGCTGCCTGCGCGGCTGCAAGACGTGCGATTGGCACGCGGAACGGAGAGCAGCTGGCGTAGTTCATGCCAATCTTGGCGCAGAACTTAACTGAGCTGGGCTCACCACCGTGCTCACCGCAGATACCGCAACGGAGGTTCTGGCGAACGCCACGACCCTTCTCTACTGCCATCTTGATGAGCTGGCCAACACCCTTCTGGTCGAGTACCTGGAACGGGTCAACCTTCAGGATCTTCTTGTCGAGATATACAGGCAAGAAGCTGGCGATGTCGTCGCGAGAGTAACCGAAGGTCATCTGTGTGAGGTCGTTGGTTCCGAATGAGAAGTACTCTGCCTCAGTAGCAATGCGGTCGGCTGTGAGGGCTGCACGAGGAATCTCGATCATTGTACCGATCTCAAACTCAATCTCTACGCCATACTCGGCAAATACCTCCTTGGCGGTCTTCTGGATAATCTCCTTCTGCTGCTTGAGCTCATAGAGGATACCAATCAGCGGCACCATGATCTCGGGCTTCGGATCCTTGCCTTCCTTCTTCAGCTCGCAAGCTGCAGAGAGGATAGCGCGGGTCTGCATAGCAGTGATCTCGGGGAATGTGATACCCAAGCGGCAACCACGGTGACCGAGCATCGGGTTGTTCTCGGCGAGAGAAGCCACACGACGCTGGATAGTGGCGATTTCAACACCCATCTCGTCAGCCATAACCTGCTGACCGGCAAGATCGTGGGGAACAAACTCGTGGAGAGGTGGATCGAGCAAGCGGATGTTAACAGGACAGCCGTCCATTGCCTCGAGGATTCCCTTGAAGTCGGCCTTCTGATAAGGCAGCAACTTGGCAAGTGCCTTCTCACGACCCTCAACAGTCTCAGAGAGAATCATCTCGCGCATAGCGACAATCTTCTTGTCCTCGAAGAACATGTGCTCTGTACGTGTAAGACCGATACCCTTGGCACCGAAGTCGCGTGCCACCTGTGCATCATGCGGAGTGTCGGCATTAGTGCGCACCTGAAGCTTGGTGTATTTGTCGCAGAGGTCCATCAGCTCCTTGAAGTCGCCACTGAGTTCGGCTGCCTTTGTAGGAACTTCGCCTGCATATACCTGTCCGGTAGTACCATTCAGAGAGATGTAGTCACCTTCCTTATATACAACACCGTCAATCTCAACGGTCTTAGCCTTGTAGTCAACGTTGATGCCACCGGCACCTGATACACAGCACTTACCCATACCACGGGCAACAACGGCTGCGTGAGAGGTCATACCACCACGGGCTGTCAGAATACCCTCGGCTGAAGCCATACCGGCGAGGTCCTCGGGAGATGTCTCGATACGCACCATAATCACCTTGTGACCATCAGCATGCCATGCCTGAGCATCGTCGGCGTGGAACACAATCTGACCACATGCGGCACCGGGAGAAGCGGGCAAACCCTGGGTAATCACCTTTGCCTTCTGCAGAGCCAACTTGTCGAATACAGGGTGGAGCAACTCGTCGAGTTTCTGGGGCTCGCAACGCAAGATGGCAGTCTTCTCATCGATCATTCCCTCGTGGAGAAGGTCGATGGCAATCTTCACCATAGCCGTACCGGTGCGCTTACCGTTACGTGTCTGGAGGAACCACAGTTTGCCCTCCTGTACGGTGAATTCCATATCCTGCATGTCATGGTAGTGTTTTTCGAGTTTGTCTTGGAGATCGTTAAGCTGTGCATATATTTCGGGCATAGCCTCTTCCATCGACGGATACTTGGCTACGCGCTCTTCTTCGCTGATTCCTGCGCGCTCTGCCCAGCGCTGCGAACCAATCTTTGTAATCTGCTGAGGTGTGCGGATACCTGCCACAACGTCCTCACCCTGTGCGTTGACGAGATACTCACCATTGAACAGGTTCTCGCCGTTTCCGGCATCGCGGCTGAAGCATACACCAGTAGCCGAGGTGTCGCCCATGTTACCGAATACCATAGCCATAACGCTGACGGCTGTACCCCACTCGTCGGGAATACCCTCCATCTTGCGATAGAGGATGGCACGCTCGTTCATCCAGCTGCGGAACACGGCGCAGATAGCACCCCAAAGCTGCTCGATGGGATCGTCGGGGAAGTCCTTGCCTGTGCGCTCCTTGATGGCGGTCTTGAACAGTGTGACAAGCTTCTTCAGCTCATCCACCGACAAGTCCTTGTCGAGCTTCACGCCACGCTCAGCCTTAACCTTCTCGATAATCTCCTCGAACGGGTCGATGTCTTCCTTGTTCACCGGCTTCATCTCAAGCACCACGTCGCCGTACATCTGAACGAAGCGGCGATATGAGTCATAGACGAAGTGAGGGTTGTTGGTCTTTGCCACAAGTCCCTCTGCCACCTCGTCGTTAAGACCGAGGTTGAGGATTGTGTCCATCATACCAGGCATTGAAGCTCGCGCACCTGAGCGAACGCTCACGAGCAGCGGGTTCTTCACATCGCCAAACTTGGAGTTCATGAGCTCCTCGGTGTGCTTAACGGCAGCATTAACCTCGTCCTGCAGGATTTCCTTGATTTTCTCCTGTCCGACTTCGTAATACTCGTTGCAGCAGCTGGTTGTGATTGTAAAACCAGGAGGCACAGGCACACCGATAAGGTTCATCTCGGCAAGGTTTGCACCCTTGCCACCAAGTTCCTCACGCATTTTTGCGTTACCTTCAGCCTTTCCGTTACCGAAGGTGTAAACTCTTTTTTCACTCATAAGTTAGTTGTCTTATTTATTTTATTGTTTTAATGAATTATATGGTTTTGGAGGCTTTTACACCTCTTTTTTCATAAATTATAGTGCAAATATACGACTTTTTGTCGAATAATGCAAGAAAAAAAGCGAAAATTTGCAATATGTGTATTACATTTTATGATTTTATTTGTAAATTTGCACCGAAATTCAGATTTAATAGACATAAATGAGCAGAAAAAAGAAACCATTACCGCTGCTTGAGAACATCACGATTACGGATGTGGCAGCCGAGGGAAAGTCACTCGTAAGAGTGGGCGACATGGTGGTGTTTGTACCATTTTGTGTGCCTGGCGACGTTGTGGATTTACAGATCAAGAAAAAGAAGCACAGCTATTGCGAGGCGGAGGTGGTCCGCTTTATTAAATATAGTAATGTACGCGAGACTCCGTTTTGCGAGCATTTCGGAGTGTGCGGAGGTTGTAAATGGCAGAACCTACCCTACTCCGAGCAGCTCAAGGCCAAGCAGAAGCAGGTGTATGACCAGTTGCGACGCATAGGCAAGGTAGAACTGCCAGAAATCTCGCCCATCATGGGTTCGGAGAAGACAAAGGAATACCGCAACAAGTTGGAGTTCGGATGTTGCAACAAGCGATGGCTCACCCGTGAGCAGGTGGAGTCGGGATTCAAATACGACAACATGAATGGCATAGGATTCCACATCACGGGGGCATTCGACAAGATACTGCCCATAGAGAAATGCTGGCTCATGGACGACCTGCACAACAGCATACGCAACTCAATACGCGACTATGCATTCAAGAACAATCTCACGTTCTTCGACCTCCGCGAGCAGCACGGACTGCTGCGCGACATCATCATACGCAACTCCAACTCGGGTGAGTGGATGGTGATTGTGCAGTTCCACTACGACGAGCAGGGCGACGAGCAGCGTGCTCTCGCTCTCATGCAGCACATTGCCGACTCATTCCCCGAGATAACAGCCCTCATGTATGTGAACAACCAGAAATGCAACGACACCATCGGAGACCAAGACATCATCGTGTTCAAGGGCAACGACCATATCTACGAACACATGGAGGAACTGAGATTCAAGGTGGGACCCAAAAGTTTCTATCAGACCAACACAGAGCAGGCTTATCACCTCTACTGCGTGGCGCGCGACTTTGCCCAACTGACGGGCA
>CALZYS010000115.1 GCA_945830345.1 uncultured Prevotella sp. | reverse complement strand
CCGTGCTTGCCGACCACAAGACTGATGCGGCTTTCACCAAGTCGATGCAGGAGGCCAAGAAGGAAGAGGAAACAAGTCAGAAGGACTTCGTTAGCCTCTTTATCCAGAGTTATAAAAAGAATGCTCCCGGACATCGTTTGGCTGAGGTGTTTGCCACCCAGCAGATGAAGGGAAAGGTGAGCACTCAAAGTTCTGACGCAGAGGTAGAGGCTGCCGTGCGCGCTGAGGTGCAGTCGGCTGTTGACAACTCGTTCCTCGTAGTGCGCAACCGTATCGACAAGTTTGGTGTCGTTCAGCCTAACATCCAGAAATTGGAGGGACAGAGCGGACGTATCATGGTCGAGATGCCTGGTATCCGTGAACCGGAGCGTGTGCGCAAGCTTCTCCAGGGAAGTGCCAACCTTGAGTTCTGGGAGACATACAACAGTCAGGAGATTGTTCCTCTGCTCTCTCAGATCAACCAGAAGTACGCTCTTGGTGCTGATGCTGCTGTTGCTGACACTACAGCCACAGAAGCTGCTGTTGACAGTACTGCCACTGCAGCTGCAAGCGAAGAGAAGACCGAAGCTGCTGACGGCAAGAAATCACTGGCAGAGGCTATTGGAGCCAAGAAGGACGCCAAGGCTGACAAGAACGCTGCCAAGGATGCCCAGTTGCAGAAGATGAAGGAGCAGAACCCGCTCTTCTCTATCTTCCAGCCATCACAGGGTCAGAGCCTCAGCGTTGTTGGATATGCCACTGCACGCGACACTGCAGAGGTTGACAAGATTATCTATTCGGAAATTGCAAAGCGCATATTGCCAAGCGACGTGAAACTGTTGTGGAGCGCCAAGGCTGCCGACTTTGACAAGAAGGGTGAAATCTTCGAGCTTCATGCTCTGAAGGTGACAGAACCTTCGGGACGTGCTCCTCTGGAGGGTGATGTGATCACAAATGCCAAGGACGAGTTCGACCAGTATGGTCATCCTTGCGTATCTATGCAGATGAACTCTGACGGTGCTCGCCGTTGGGCTCAGCTCACCAAGCAGAACATCGGACGTGCCGTAGCTATCGTGCTCGACGACGCTGTATATAGCGCACCTCGCGTAAACGGCGAGATTGCCGGTGGTAACTCTCAGATTACAGGTAACTTCTCTATCGAGGACACCAAGGACCTTGCCAATACTCTTAACTCTGGTAAGATGCCTGCTCCTACACGTATCGTGCAGGAAGAGGTGGTTGGTCCTTCACTCGGTGCTCAGTCAATCCAGCAGGGTATCATCTCGTTCATCGTGGCATTCATTCTCCTGATGATCTACATGCTCTGCCTCTATGGAGTAATACCGGGTATGATGGCAAACATCGCATTGCTCTTCAACCTGTTCTTCACTCTCGGAATCCTTACCTCATTCCAGGCGGCACTGACAATGCCGGGTATCGCCGGTATCGTGCTCTCACTGGGTATGGCTGTGGATGCCAACGTGCTTATCTATGAGCGTACTAAGGAGGAGCTTCGTGCAGGTCTTAATGTCAAGGAGGCAATGAAGAAGGGTTATTCGAATGCCTTCTCGGCAATCTTCGACTCCAACCTTACCTCTATCATCACTGGTGTTATCCTGTATGTATTCGGTACAGGTCCTATCCGCGGATTCGCCACCACATTGATTATCGGTATCGTATGTTCATTCTTCACCGCTGTATATCTCACACGCCTTGTTTATGAGCATCAGATGAAGAAGGACAAGTGGACAAACCTCACATTCTCTACTGGATTCTCAAAGAACCTCATGCAGAACACACACTTCAATTTCATGGGTGCCTATAAGAAGACATTCACCATTTGGGGTGTTGCAGCCGTTCTGTTCATCATCTGCCTCGGTGTTCGCGGTTTGAGCAAGAGCATCGACTTCACCGGTGGTCGCAACTATGTTGTAAAGCTTGAGAAGGCTGTTGAGCCAGAGGAGGTTCGCGAAGCACTTGCAGGTGCATTTGGCGAGGCCAACGTGAGTGCCATCGCCCTTGGTACCGACGGCAAGACAATCCGTGTATCCACCAACTACAAGATTGAGTCGAACGACCCGACTGTTGACGACGAGTGCGAGAACATCCTGTTCAAGGCTATGTCTAAGGCAAACCTTGTAACCCAGAAGGATGTATCAGCATTCAAGAATCCTGACGTGCGTGCCGGCGGTTCGATTATCAGCAGTACAAAGGTAGGTCCGTCAGTGGCTAAGGATATCACATACGGTGCCATCATCAGCGTTATCTTCGCCTTGATTGCCATCTTTATCTATATCCTCGTGCGTTTCCACAACGTGGCATATTCAGTAGGTTCTACTGTAGCACTTGCACTGGATACATTGGTGGTTATTGGATTCTACTCAGCATTGTGGGGTATCGTTCCGATGTCATTGGAGATTGACCAGACATTCATCGGTGCCATCCTTACTGTTATCGGTTATTCTATCAACGACAAGGTGGTGGTATTCGACCGTATCCGCGAGAACTTCGGTTTGTTTAAGAAGCGCGACCGTCAGGATGTGTTCAATGACTCTCTGAACCAGACACTCGCACGTACCATCAACACCTCTGTAACAACATTGATCGTGTTGCTGTGTATCTTCATCCTTGGTGGTGACAGCATCCGCAGCTTCTCATTCGCAATGATTCTCGGTGTTGTATTCGGTACTCTATCGTCAATCTTCGTTGCCGCTCCTATTGCTTACATCACAATGGGACGTCATATCAAGGCTGACAACGAGGTAGAAGCTGAAGCTGCTCCTGTAAAGGCATAAAATACTAACTCACATACTATGCTTTAAAAAAAGTGGGGTGTGTCATCTGATGATGGCACACCTCCTTTATTTTAGTGAGAATCTCATCCTGCGACCATCGGCAGGATGAATGAATTCGAGATATTCGGCAAACAAATAAAGACGTGATGACTTAACGCCATATAGGGGATCGCCCTTGATAGGGGCATTCAATCCCAAGACACTGGCGCAATGCACGCGCAACTGATGTGTTCTTCCTGTGTGGGGTATCAGCAAGAGGGAGACCTCTTGATTGATTGTTGATGACTGATTATTGGTTATTGCCTCCACGCGCCATTCGGTGATAGCGCGCTTGCCATGCTCAAAATCCACTATCTGGCATGGACGCTCAAAATAATCGGAGGCGAGAGGAAGGTCGATTGTTCCTTTATCACCCACGTGGAAACTATCGACATTCTTGGGAAGGACAATGGCACGATAGCGTTTCTTTACCGTGCGGTCGAGGAATTGCTTCTGGATATGCTTGTATGTCGCCTCGTCCTTGGCGGCAACAATAAGTCCGCTGGTATCCATATCAAGTCGATGACACAAAAGGATGTTTGGATTTCTCTCCTGAAGGAGTGATTGCACAGATGTCCTACTGAGACGTCCTGGGACGGAAAGCATTCCCGCGGGTTTGTCAACAACAATAATCCAATCGTCCTCATAGACAATATTCATCTCTGAGTGGGCGTAGCTCTGCTGAGGGTCTTCTTCCACATTCAATCCTTGCATCATAAACGATAGTATGGGAAGACAACGCCCACGGCAAGCGGGATAGAAATGCAGGTGATGGCGTATCTCTCTCTTTGGCGACTCTCCCCACCAAAACTCAGCAATTCTCAATGGTCGCATACCATTAAGAAAGGCATATTGCAGCAGTTTGGGGGCACAACACTCCCCTGCCCCGGAAGGCGGGAACTTGATAGGAGTATCGCTGAAGATATCGAGAAGATCACGACGCTCTCCATTGGCATTAAGCATTATGAAATGCGAGAACAACCACTGTTGGAGAGCCTGCGAGCGTGACTTTCGTTCGTTCTTCAGATTATCAATATCCTTACTGTTGTCATTAGCCTCATCATTCTCCAACAATAATATATTATGGTTTATGCGGGATATCACCGCCTCCTCCTGTTTGAAATAGCCATCAGGTTGGAGATAGTCGAATACTGGAGGTACAAAAAAGTCGTCGTCCTCAAGAATATCTATCTGACCGGAATAGGCAGCAAGATAACCTAAATCGCCATCCCTCTCTACGACAAGGATACCAAACATCTTGCCTTCCTGCAATACGGGAAGCCAGTCGGCATGACTAAGAATAAAATGCTTTACCCCTTCCACTGCAAGCATGGACAGAGCATCCGGCTCGTAGCAGAAGGGGTAGTTCATTGACTCCGGAGGAGTAATATCTGTATTTAATCGATGAAAAGTCATTTACTTAACATACTCAGCATAATCGGTGAGGTGCATGTCGCCCTTACGGATGAGAGTATCATGGAATGAGAATGCAGCGGGGAGGTTGTGGTGTGTCTGTCCACCCTTAGCAATCTTGAGATAATCCCAAAGGAGCTGCTTGTAGTCGGGATGAGCACAGTTTTCGATGATGCACTCAGCACGCTGCATAGGACTCTTGCCACGCAAGTCGGCAACACCCTGTTCGGTGACAATCACATTCACGTCGTGCTCGGTGTGGTCGTGGTGACTAACCATAGGAACAATCGAACTGATGGCACCGTTCTTTGCAACCGAAGGACATGTGAAGATACTGATGTAAGCATTACGCTCGAAGTCACCCGAACCACCAATACCGTTCATCATCTTAGTACCAGTGATGTGGGTTGAGTTGGCATTACCATAGATATCACACTCAAGGGCTGTGTTGATGGCGATAACTCCAAGTCGGCGGATAAGCTCGGGAGAATTGGAGATTTCGCTCTGACGCAGAGTCAGGTGATCCTTGAAGTAGTTGATATTCTCATATACCTTCATAAGGCTGGGGTTGGTTACGGTGAGCGAGCAAGCAGAAGCCACTTTCACACGTCCGTTGAGCATCATATCCACAACGGCATCCTGAAGCACCTCTGTGAAGATGTTGAAATCGGGAATATTCTTGTCCATGCTAAGGGCTGCGAGAATAGCGTTGGCAGTAGTACCCACACCGCTCTGCAGTGGCAGGAACGTAGAAGGAATAATGCCGCGCTTCATATCAGCAGCGAGGAACTCAGCTACATTGTTACCAATCTGAGTGGTAATAGGGTCGAGGTCCTTGAAAGAACGAGCCTCATCAGGAATATTACACTCCACAACACCTACAATCTTCTTGGCATCAATTTCCACGTATGGAGTACCAATACGGTCATCTACCTTAGTGATTGGAATAGCCTGGCGATAGGGAGGATCCTGCAGCTCATAAACGTCATGCAGATACTTGGCGTCTGGGCTATGGAATTGGTTGTGCTCGAGAATAACATGCTTTGCGAGTCGAGCGGCAGTAGGACTAATACCACCAGCAGAGGTGAGGTATGCCTTGCAGGTTGTTTCACCCTCTTCGAGGTCGCACACCTCAAGGATAGCCCAGTCAACTTGACCCATGAATCCGTATCTCAACTCCTGAGCCATCTGTGAGAGGTGGATGTCATTATAGGCAATCTCACCCATGTTCACATGCTTGCGGAAGTCGGAGTTGGTGGTGTAGGGAGCGCGATAACGGATAGCCTGTGCGTTGGCGAGGTCACCATCGGTACTCTGTCCTGTAGAGGCACCAGTGAAGATACCTACTTGAAATTCTCTACCTGCCTCATGCTCGGCGAGAGCAATCTTGGCGAGTTCCTTGGTAACAGCCTTTGCTGCACCTGAAGGAGTGAATCCGCTGAGAGCGATGTTCTCTCCGTGTTTGATAAGTGCTGCGGCTTCGGCAGCTGTCATACGTTTGTAAGCCATTTTTTTATCTTTTTATTTAAATAGATATTTTATTAGTGCGCAAAATTACTCATTTTTGAGCATTTTACAAAATAATTTCATGCTTTTTTGAAATATATGCCATTATAATTTAGACATCTCTACCATTTTGACGATTTTTTCCCTCATTTCGCCACTAATTGACCATCCCAACGACTCTAGTTTGCGGGTGGAAAAGAGGGAACGTGTAATTGGGTTGTAGCCCTTGCTTTCGGAGTCGGGCGGCAACTGGATGACTACCTTGCGACCCGCTGCTGCGGCTATCATATCTGCAAGTTGTCGTATGGTGATATTTGAATTACTGTCGGCTATATTGTATGCCTCTCCTGATTGTCCTTTCAATAATATATATAGAATGGCACGCACGCAGTCAACGACATAGCACCACGAGCGAAACTGACTGCCATCACTCTTCATGACTATATCCTCGCCACGCAACACATTGCGGACAAACTGTGCATATACTCGATTATCAGAGGGAGTGAAATGCGGACCGTAGGTGTGACAAGGACGTGCAATAACCACATCTGCTCCGTATTGATCCTTATATGCCGCACATAGGGTTTCTGCCGCACGTTTGGATGACGGATAGCACGAACGCGGGAGTGTGGGATTAACATATCCGCTATCTGTTTCTCTGAAAGCAGGGCCATCGGTGGTTTCCTCTGTAGCTCCACCCTCACCATACACCTCTCCCGTTGATACATACAAGAAACGGCGCATACCATGGGCAAGTCCGTAATCCAAGAGATTTGCCGTACCATAGATATTGGATTTCATCACTTCCACCGGAGAGGAAGCGAAGGCTGCGGGAGAAGCGTCACTTGCGGCATGTATGATATATTGAAAAGAATC
>CALZYS010000114.1 GCA_945830345.1 uncultured Prevotella sp. | reverse complement strand
CAAAATACGATTTATACCATGAAAATCTCAACTAAGAAGCAACTGGCAATGATGTATTGCCCCACGGTGTCGTATCGCACGGCCATACGCACCCTCAACCGCTGGATCGACTCCAACGCCAACCTCAAGTCGGCCCTCGCCCGCAACGGCTACATAGCCACCCAACGCTCCCTCACCCCCGAGCAGGTGAGGCTCATCCTCTCATGCTTCGGTCAGCCGTAATCCCCCACCGCCGACATCCCCCGCATGTTTTTGGGCAATTACCGTTAATCATTGCTAACAAATCTGAATCCTCCCCCTCCGCACATTGCCAATTAAGAAATAATGTGTAATTTTGCCATCGCAGCACAAGAACAACCGTCTGCAACATCTATAAGTAAAAACAAACGTATAACGACTTTTTATTAAATAATAAGTATGAAAAGAAAAATCAACCTGACATTTCTCACGACCATAGTCATGATGATGCTGTTTCCGCTGACGATGGCGCAGAGGAATCCACCGAGCCAACCACGTCGGTAGGCTACGTCGTGTTTAATTCCGCCGATGGCACCCTCACATTCAAGTATGGCGAAAAGCCGACAGCAGGGACAAACGAGACGGTGTATGACCTGAACGAAGGAACTAACGCCCCGGGATGGAACAGCAAAGCATCGTCAATCACTAAAGTAGTCTTCGACAAGTCATTCCAGAATGCACGACCTACAAGCTGCTATCAGTGGTTCTACAACTGCTACAACGCGAGTTTCACTAATATCGAGAACATTAAGTATCTGAATACATCGGAAGTGACGAACATGAACCGCATGTTCTACAGCTGCTCAAAGCTCACATCCCTCGACGTGACGGGCTTCAACACGGAGAAGGTGACGGACATGGGCTTAATGTTCCGTGGCTGCTCAGAACTCACATCCCTCACCGTGACGAACTTCAACACGAAGAAGGTGACGGACATGCATCAAATGTTCTTCGAATGCTCAGGGCTCACATCCCTCGACGTGACGGGCTTCAACACTGAGAATGTGACGGACATAAGCTCTATGTTCTACGGCTGCTTAAGGCTCACTTCTCTCGATCTGTCATCATTCAACACGGAGAAGGTGACGAACATGAACCGCATGTTCTACAGCTGCTCAAAGCTCACATCCCTCGACGTGACGGGCTTCAACACGGAGAAGGTGACGGACATGAGCAATATGTTCGCCGGCTGCTCAGGGCTCACTTCTCTCGACCTGTCATCATTCAATACGTCAAATGTGACGAATATGGACTTCATGTTCGAAGACTGCACAGGACTCGCCACAATCTATGTATCGGATAAATTTACCACTGCCAATGTGGAGCATTCAAATGGTATGTTTTATAATTGTATTCAGCTGGAAGGTGCAAGCAAATGCGATGGAAGCATTATCAATAACACAGACAAGAACTATGCCAACTACGTAACAGGTTATTTCAAGACCTACTATAAGGAGAATGGAACGCAGACAGATCTTTACGGTGATGGCGAATATAATTCCGATGTCAATGGATATGATATATATTCACTCAACTTCACCGACGGAGACATCGTTACGAATGTGCCGCTCTATGTATATTACGGTATCTCTTACACTCGCACTATGACAAACGAATGGGGAACGCTGTGCCTGCCGTTTGACGTGAAATATAGCCGCAATGATAGCTATAAGCTGTATAGCCTCACATCGGCAACTGCTGAAGCACTGACATTCACGGAATACGAAGACGGCAGCGCAATCTTAGCCGGCACCCCTATGGCTATCAAGAGAATATCCGACACTGGTGATAACAGCGTGACAATAACAACACCCAACGGCACCGTGAATACATCGCTCAACAACCCCGCAAAAGAATCAGCATGGCGCCTCGTGGGAACATACCGCACAGCGGATGTGCCCGACGAGGGATATGTCATCAGCCAGAACGCATTCTGGAATGTGAAAGGGCTGAAGGACGAGGGCGAGAACATCAAGAGAGTGAGGGTGAATGGCTATCGCGCCTACATCATGCCGCAGACTGCGGCGAGCGACGTTCCCGTGGGCACAGCAGCACGCATGCTCTCGATAGAAGTGCCCGACAGCGAAACGACCGCCATTGACGACATCAACGCCATTGACGACATCAACGCGGTGTTCGGCGGCGAAGCCACATACTACGACACCAACGGCCGACGCATCCCGTCGCTCCGCCAGGGCGTGAACATAGTGAAAATTGGAAACAGAACGAAAAAGGTGATTATTAAATAAGATTATGGAAAAGAAAAAGTATATAAAGCCGCAAATGACGGCAATGGAATTCGACATCAAGCCCATGCTGCTGGCAGGGTCAAACCTCTATGGCGGTTCGTCATACTCAGGCATGAGTGGCGACGGATACGGAAATTTTTACGGCGACTGATTCTATCTATCGGCGGATGTGCTATGGGTGTCATGCCGGATGAACATCACCATGTATATTGGCAGATAGACGATGTTGCCGACTGCCTCCACATTGCCTTGGCAGAGGGTGAAGGCGAGTATCTGCCGTGCCGGCTATATAAATAATGTGGAAAATGCAGACTTTCGGGCTAAATCTCGCTTTTTTTTTGAGATTTAGCCCGAAAGTCTGCAATTTTTGATTGTTTTATTTGGTCACAACTAAAAAAAACTGTAACTTTGCGCTCGAATTAAATACTTTAAAGAGATATGGATGATAAGATAATGGTGGGCAGGCGCAAGGAATGTAATAGCCTGCAAATGGTGATGGAATCAAACGAAGCTGAGTTTGTAGTGGTGTATGGAAGAAGGCGAGTCGGAAAAACCTTCCTTATTAACACTTACTACAACGATAGCTATGCGTTTAAACTTACCGGTCTTGCAAAAAAAAGCAAACAGGAACAGCTCGCCAATTTTCATTCTTCTCTCATAAGATATTCCAAAGGCAGGAAATACACCAAACCGCGCACATGGTATGAAGCCTTTGACATGTTGCGCGACTTGCTGGAAACAACATCGACAGAAAAGAAACGGGTGATATTCATCGACGAGCTGCCATGGATGGACACCCGCGGGAGTAATCTTGTATCAGCATTGGAGCATTTTTGGAATGACTGGGCTTCCACACAGAATGACATGGTGTTTATCGTATGCGGTTCGGCAACTTCATGGATAACAAAAAAAATTGTCAAGAATCACGGAGGATTGCATAATAGGGTGACTAAAAAGATATACCTTCATCCTTTCACCCTGTCCGAAACGAAGGAATATCTCCTCAATCGCGACATTCAGATGGAAGACAAGGAAATAGCCGAATGTTACATGATAATGGGCGGCATACCATATTATCTGAAAAACATACGACGAGGATACAGTCTGGCACAAAATGTTGACGAGATGTTCTTTTCCGACCACGGCAGCCTCGATGGAGAGTTTGATGCACTTTACGCTTCCCTTTTTGAAAAGTCGGATCAATATATTAAGGTTGTTGAAGCATTAAGCGGGAAAAACAAGGGACTGACACGCGAGGAGCTCCTGGCTGTGACAAAGATGAGCAACAACGGGCATTTCAGTGTCATTCTTCAGGACTTGATCGACTGTGACTTTATCCGCTCATACCGAGGATATGGAAACACATCCAAGAACAGACTCTACCAACTTCTCGACCCCTTCACTTTGTTTTATTTTAAGTTTATAAGGAAATTCGGCACTATGGAGAAGTCGTTTTGGCAGTATCAAGTAGGAACTCGTTTGCACGACACATGGGCAGGACTCGCCTTTGAGCAATTACGCCTTATGCACCATGCCAACATCGAGAAGGCATTGGGCATCAGTGGCATAATGACGCAAACCTTCTCATGGCTTTCGTCAGGAGACGCGAAAGAACGTGCACAGATAGACCTTGTCATCAAAAGGTCGGACAGGGTTATTAATGTATGTGAGATGAAATTCTACGAGGATGAATATGAGATGCGCAAACGTGACTATGAGGATATGGACAGGCGGATAAGGCTTTTCCGCCAATCCATCTCCGAAAGAGCCACAATTCACCCCGTACTTGTCACCACCTACGGCCTAAAGCGCAATGAATACAGTGGAATGTTCCAGAATGTAGTAACACTCTCCGATTTGTTTTGAGTCAATTTCTCACATAATCAATACATGATTCTATCCATCAAGCTGACGATGTAATATCCGCCGTTGTGGGATAACCGCACGGGAACAGCGGCGCGGCGTTTGCGCAGGCAACGGAAATCAATCCCCGGTTTTTTTCGAAAAAAAATCGGGGATTTTCTTGGTAGATACATTTATATTTATTATCTTTGCACACGATAATCATAATATGTGATACTTGACATTTGTGAGATATGGAAAAGAAGCAACTGAAGCGACTGCCCGTGGGCATACAGACCTTTGAGAAAATCAGAGAGAATGATATGCTGTATATCGACAAAACTGAGTATATCTGGAACATGATACACCTCGGCAACTACATATTCCTGAGCCGCCCGAGGCGGTTCGGCAAGTCGTTGCTTGTCTCTACGCTGCAGGCTTACTACGAGGGAAGAAAAGACCTGTTCAAGGGTCTCTTCATCGAAACAGTGGAGAAGGACTGGACGGAATATCCCGTGCTGAGATTAAGCATGGCTTCGGGCAAGCATATGGAGAAGGATCAGCTGGAACGCTATCTTCTCAATATTTTGCAAGAAAACGAGAGGCGTTTGGGTATAAGCTCTGACTCCAAAGACCCGAATGTACGATTGAAGAACCTAATTTTCAGTGCATACGAGAAGACAGGCAAGAAGGTTGTCGTACTTATCGACGAATATGATGCCCCGCTGCTCGACGTGGTGCATGAGAAGGAGACGTTGCCAGTGCTACGCAATGTGATGCGAAATTTCTATTCTCCGCTGAAAGATTGCGACCCATATCTTGAGTTTGTCTTCCTCACCGGCATCACCAAGTTTTCGCAGCTCAGTATCTTCAGCGAGCTTAACAACTTGAAGAACATATCCATGCGCCCCGACTATGCCGCGGTGTGCGGCATAACCGAGGAGGAGATGCTGACTCAGATGACCGACTATATCGACGACTTTGCCGAGGCTCAGCAGATAACTCGCGACGAAGCCATCGAGGGATTGAAGCTGCAGTATGACGGCTATCATTTCACATGGCCGTCGCCCGACATCTACAATCCCTTCAGCCTGCTCAATGCATTCCAGGACCACGACTACACCAACTACTGGTTTGGTTCGGGCACTCCCACTTATCTCATCGAGATGTTGAGGAAGTTTAATGTCGTACCGTCGGAAATTGGCTGTGGAAGTGTGCAGGCAAAATCCTTTGATGCTCCCACCGAGAACATGAAGAATATTATTCCGTTGCTCTATCAGAGTGGTTATATCACCATTAAGGGATATAATCCAGTGTCAAAAAACTACAAGCTCGACATTCCTAACAATGAGATACAGGCAGGACTGATGGAAAGCCTTCTGCCTAATTACGTGCATGAATATGCTGATAAGGGAAGCTCGATGGTAGGCGATATGTATGAGGCTTTATACTATGAAGATCTCGACAAGATGTTCCGCCTCCTTCAGGCTTATCTCCTCACCGTGCCCTATTGCGACAATGCCAATTCCGAGGGGCATTACCAGCAGCTGCTCTATGTCATCTTCTCGCTCTTCGGCAGATATGTGGATGTGGAGGTTCACACTCCTACAGGTCGTGTGGATATAGTGATGAAGACAGCCCAGGCTCTCTACCTTTTCGAACTGAAGCTCAACATGTCCGCCCAGGCTGCCATCAATCAGATCGACCTCAAGGACTACTCCTCAAAGTTTGCCCTCTCAGGCCTGCCAATAGTAAAGGTAGGCATCAACTTCGACCCCGAGCGCCGCACAATAGGCGACTGGAAGGTAGAGAATTAATTCGTAACTTTGCAAAATAAAAACATACAATAAAACATTATAGATATGGAAACAACGGTATTAAATACTGCACAACAGAATATATTACGGATTCTCTCGTTCGTAAATGATGAGAAAACAGTGTCTGATATAGAGACTGTTTTGACCAACTATTTTGCCCAAAAGGTTGATAAAGGATTTGATGCCCTCATCAACAACGGCTCCATTTCGATCGATACGATTGAGCAATGGGGCAAAGAGCACATGAGAACACCATATTAAATTCAGAAGATGCAAAGGATAGTACTCGACACTAACTGTCTTCTCATGTCTCTTCCAAGAATCAGTCCTTATAGAATAATATGGGATATGTTTCTTGAAAGCAAATTCATGCTGTGTGTTTCTACAGAAATCATTGAGGAATATTCAGAGATTGTATCCAACGACAGGCATTTCGACATCTTAAAACAGATAGATTTTCCACATGTTAATGTTATCAGTGCAAAAGAGTTCTCAGAACACCTGACACTATGACTATTCCAAAAGAAACGGTGTCGACCAATGGTTAATTAATTGTAAATATCGGCCGTGCCGGCTATATAAATAATGTGGATATGAAAAATAATTCGTAACTTTACGGCGCGGAAATCAATCCCCGGTTTTTTTCGAAAAAAAATCGGGGATTTTCTTGGTAGATACATTTATAATTATTATCTTTGCAGCCGTGAAGAGAAAAAAGAAGATTTCACGCAACATTTACATGAACTAAAAAACCTTTTCAGGAGGATTATTAAAATGAAACAGACTATTATTAATCAAGAGCAAAGAAACATTAAGCTCGTGGGGCCGCAATACCAAATGACGGCGGCGGAACTTGAAAACATGTACAAAGAAGTGGTGGGCGAAGACATTCTGATCGTGCCCGACGACG
>CALZYS010000113.1 GCA_945830345.1 uncultured Prevotella sp. | reverse complement strand
TTGGCGAGTGCGAAGGCTCGTGCTATCACGTCGCCAAAGGTGGATTGTCCGTCACAGAGGATGCCATACACCTCTTCGGCATTGAATACCTTGCCATGCAGATGTTCGTCGGTGGCAGCAGGGAAGGCAGTCTTCACCGCATTGCGGAACTCCACTCCCAACTTGGCCAACTCCTCTACAAGCATGTCGTCATTGCCATCATTAGCGATGTCGCGCACCTCTTTGTTCTTGTCGAAACTTTCAGGGTCGTAAATCTCGTGATAGGTGTCGTTGGAGTATTTGCAATAGCTGCCGTCCTTTTGGGTGTAGAAGGCTGCCATCACACCGATGCAACCGAGTTGGTCTTTCGGGTGCATCACATACACCTCGTCACACAACGACGCGAGATACATTCCCGCCGAGGCACAAGTGCCGTCGATAAAGGCGAGTACGTTCTGACCCTTGTCATGGGCATAGTTGATGGCTTGCTCGAAGTCATTCTTTGCCCAAGCCGAACCGCCCGGAGTGTTGATCCAGAAGACGTGTCCGCGGCAGAACTCGTTGTCAGCAGCCTTCATAATCTGGTCGCGAAGGTCGATGCTGCCGTATGTGCAGTCCCCACCGTTGCGCGATATGGGACCATCCACATACATCACGTTCACGAATGGCTCTTTCATGTCCCTCAAGTAGTAGTTGTTGAAAGACGAACCTCCCTCCGTGGTGAGCTGTTCCTTGGGGTCGGGGAGAGCCATTCCTTCTGTTGCCGCGAATGGCATCTTCTTCTCAAACTTCTCCAATACGGTGTGCGCATTGAGGTTGAGTTCGATGACACCGCGGATGTTGTGGGCGAAGTCTGGCGACACCATCCACATCTTTGTAGTCATCAGTTCAAGAAGTCCATTCATGTTTTTGTGTGATTTTAATTGTGATACATTAATTAATTTCGCTGCAAAGGTAATAAGGGGCGCGAAAGTGATATGTATGACAATTTTAGCCGTTTTTTGGTTTTAGGGGTGGTAAGGCATAAAAAAAAGTCGCCCGCGTTTCACAACGGAGGCGACATCAAAACAAAACAATCTTTCTCTACTTATCGTAAGAAAAAGAATAATCAATCTGATAATTAAAACATGTTGTACACAAATTAGTCTTCCACTTCTATCAACGGAGAGCATGACTGACAGCTTATCTCCAACGATGCTTTTCTGTCTGTGCCATCCGATGATGAGTACTTGATGGAGGATGTTCCTGACAACGGATTCACTACCTGTCTTGTGCCGTCGTATCGGGTCAGCATAAACGCAACATCCTGTCCGTCAAGTTCGCTTGCCTTCTCGTCCATGTCACCTATATTATATAAAGAGGTGACATTGAGCTTGTAAGCGTAGGATTTGCCATAGACCTTCACCTCGGTCTCTATGTCCAAGGTGGGTGTCTCCGACATATACAGGTTTTCGTCCGTCTTGGTGGTCATCACAAAGACGGGTGTGGGCATGGTGATATTGGTTGCTATGAACCTCACGCATTTCGGTTGCGCCCAAGCTATGTCCTTGTCGCGCATCACTGCTATCTCCACCACATCATCGAGTAGCAGTTCCTTACATACTTTCGTCTGACTTGCCATAATGTTTATCTTTTCTTGCGTTAAAAATGGGTGTTTTCCATACTCAAAAACAAGTGTGGACAGCGACGGACAAAACTTTGTCGCAAAAACACCACATTTTTACATTTTTTTAATATTCATTTTTTACCTTTTTTACATTTCGATTTTCATTAATTGTAGTCGGGAATACCGCCGCGCAATTCGTAATCGTCAATACGGGTGATGTCTTCGTCGCCTATCAACACGTCCTGCTCGATGTATTTCTCACCTTCCTGTCTCCAGCGATGCAGTTGGCGGCGTATGCTGTCGCGCTCTTTCTGGTCGTGGCTCACGGGTATGTCGTACTTGGCGAAAAACCTCTCCAGTATCTCTACATCGGTGCGGCGGAATCCCTTAGCCTGTGCAAATCGTTGACTCTTCTTGTCAAACTCCAACAATGTCCTTACGAACATCTTTCGCAGCACCTTGCGCAGGTCATTTGCCGGTTTAGTGTCAAGCGTGAAGGTCTTACCCGTCCTCACCACCTCTTCACCGTCATATATCTCGCGCGGCATCTGTATGCAGAGAAAATCGTAGGAGTCACGCTTGTATCTGTTGTTCACACATTCCAGGGCGCATAGTTCCGAAAACGTCAACCACTCATCGGGCGAGCGTTTGATGATGGTCTTGCCGCCATTCGGAGCCCTGCCGCAAAGCATGTTCTGCCATGCGGTCTGAGAATAGCAACGCGCCGCACCTTGTTCCGATTCGGGTATCACTCGCAGTCCCGCCTCCAAGATGGAGTACTCCTCACTATAAGGGGAGAACACCACCGGCTCATCGGGTTTGAGTGTGTCGCCCACATCCTGCGAGCGCATGAAGGCGGCCACTGGGCGCGTTATACAGAGATAAATATTCGACATCGTATCTTTTTTAATTCCTCATTCCTAATTCCTAATTCCTCATCCATTTATCATAATCCCCCTTATGGTTGCTTTTTCCTTGTCTCAAATTCCACCGCCATCAGTCGATTGAAAATCACACCTACGGCATTGTTGAGATTAGTGTCAAACTGCAACTTGTGGGGACACGCTAAGGCATCCATTGCTTCGTATAGCACATCCATCGTGGGATCTACGAGGCGGCTGTTGCCTCCAAAGCGTTTTATCATCTCGTTGTCGCTCCAGTCATTGACTTTCCAGAAGGCTTTTATCATGACCATACTGCTTATGGCATTGGCTCGCATCTCGAAATATCCGAGGTGGGGATAATCCTTTTGCAGTAGCGACAAAGCAGAATAGTAGAGGATGGTGAAGTCGGCGGCGCATTGCTCTTCAAACTTCTGCGCCTCCTTATGCAGTACGGAATAACCGCCACCATGGAGGTCTCTCGATATGTCGCGGTCAAACTTCTCAAACTGCTCCCTCAGCACTCGCGAGGTCTTCTTGGTGTCGGATATGCGCAACTCAGCACATAGGTTGCGTGCCTTCATGGCATATTCCCATGCGATGCACTTCATCATCAGTGGACCCAACGACATCTTGAGGTTCTTCTGATAGTCGAAGGCCTGCAGACGATACATGATGTCACTGTGTATCTGCGCCGCAAACTCCTCTTCGGTGCGAGCCTTCGGCTGCTCCTCTATCGGTTTGGCATTACGCAACAGACAGCCCTCATGCGTGCAACGCCTTACCATCTTGCCGTCCTCCTTTACGACGACTGACAGATAGTAATCGCCCTTATTGACTATACCGCCACAGATATGGCAGGTATAGTCCTTTCGGGCTTTAACTTTCTTGGTCTTGATGATCTGCAACATGGTTCTCCTCCTCTTCGTCTGCGACTCCTGGATTACGTGCGATATTCATGGCCACGCATCTTGCACCCAGTACAAGAGTGTAGTGGAACATAAATGCCAGTTGGGCATACAGCAGTCGGCGTTGCGCCGCGTCCATTTTCTCAAACTTGCCGCTTTCCCTGTCGGCGAGCAACGACTGCGTGCGCTCCAGTATTTCCTCATGCTCCGAGCGCATCACCTTCTGTTCGTCGGTCAGTGTCTCGTAGTCATCAAAGGTAAGTTGCGCTTCACATTCAATGCAATTCTTGATGGCATCCGTACTGCCGTAGTCAAACATGAAGTCATACACCTTCAACATGTTCATCTCCGGCTTCTCGTCCTCCTTCTTCTCCACGTGCATTTCCAAGTTCACGTTCTGCGGACGCACAATGGCATCCATATATCCCGCAAACAGCAACGAGGCAATCAGTCCTGCCGTTGTGATACAAGCCAAATACCAGTTGTCGAGCGTAGTCCATATCAGATACGCAATCAGACAAAACAACACTGCCATGGCGAGAGCCTTTATCAAGGCCGCGCCCATCTTTGAAATCTTCATTTTCTTGTTCATACCTTATATATATTTATTAGTCGATGTTATCGGGTTTGAGTTGGAGCAGTGGATGCTCTGCCGAGATACTGTTAAGATGATCCTGCAACAGGTCGTGTATCATCTGTGCCACCTCCAAGGCATTGGGATGCGGTTTGCCTGTCGTTCCCCACAGACGTAGGCTCAGGATATGCTGCCACTCCTCGAAGTTATATGTATATACCACCTTTGTTGCTGTGTCGAGCGGAAGAAATCCGCGTGCGTCCTGTGCGGGGAATCCCATGCGCTTAAACCAAGAATATGCCACCTCGCCACATTTCCACATCATCCTTGCTATGAAACGGCGCATCTTGCTCTCCTTCTCATACCAGTGGGGACGGCAAATAGTGATACCGCCTCGCTTACCGAAATCCACGTATCTTGTACTCTGTTCGGCGATGTTATTGGGCGAGGTGCGGTTGAGTTCGCGCGAGGTCGAAATCTGTGTGGTCACGCATACGGTGTAACGAATTATCCTAAGTGCATAATGGAAATTCAATTCAAGTGCCTTATTTATGTAATCCACCAAATAAACCTCAAATGGTGCTATTTTTTGGCTGATTTTGGGATTATCAAGCAAAAAATGTCCGTTTGCAGCGATGAAGAAGGCAATATTTTTTGATAACTTGTCTCTCCATGTCTTGATGTTGGCGTATGGGGACGCTGCCAACCTCATTGCTGCCTTGTTACTAAACTGGTCTATCTTGTCCGAGGGTACAAAATAATAGTGCGTGGCATGACGGAACATCGACGTGTGTCCCTTCTCCTGAAGAAACTTGCAAATCTCCTCCGACGTGCGCTTGCCACCCTCCGAGGCATAGCACACGCGCGCTGCCTTTGCCACCATGTCGCGCCACGGCAACGACATGGGGAATAATTCTACTTGCGGTTTGATAATCTTCATATTTCTGTATGTTTGAGTTAAAAAATTCAGTTGTATAGCGTCACTCCGTGGTCTTTACACCTTGCGAAGAAGTAGGCGATACTAATCTTCTGCGGATTACTGTTGTAGTCAAACTTCTTCTCGCATATCGCCGCGTTGTATTTCTGTGTGTTGATACGCGACACCCGATGAAAGAACGATTTTCCGTATGGAGGCGGTAGGTTAGCCAGCGACATGGCCACTCTTATCCATGTGTCATAGTCCGAAACGATGTCGATGTTGTATTGCTCCAACTTCTCCACCAACCGCTCCACCTTCCTGATGGTGTCGTCCTCACTGCGCTCCACCTGTCCATACACTGCCGCACGTGGGGCCAACATCTGTTGACCGAGTTCCACGCCTGAGTATGGTAGGGCGTGTATGTTGATGTAGGGGTTGTCGTCGTAGCTGGCGAAACGTATTCTCGTCACGTCGCCGCATTTGCGGTCTATCACTATGCCTAATGCCGCATACTCTTTCATGAGTGCGGCGAATTGCTCCTTGTGATATTGAGGGTAGGCTATCGGTATGAGGACAAAATATCCAGTGCCCGAACAGGATTTCATACACAAGGCCACCTCCGGGCGATGGCGCAATGTGCGCAGCACTATGTTCATCGACTGCAACGACTGGTTGTCCTGTCGGTCTATGTCTATGCAGATAAATCCCGTGTGCTGCTGCAGGTGGGTCTGTCGGCGCGAACAGTAGAACGTCCTGCCCGTCCTTTCGTCCTGCTCCTCGAATATGGCGAACAATCCCGAAAGCGTTGCACCGGGCAACATCTCCTTGGTATGCTTGTATTCCTCTGTCTGCTTGGCCTTGGGTCCGTATTGCGCTATGAGTGAGCGGAGGCGATTCACCACATCCTTCCATCTGTCAGTCATACAAAACTCACGGATGGTCATCTGTTGGATCATCTCCCCCGTCTCACGGTCAACATAGCGTCCGTAGTTGTCGTGTGCATCGACATACACGGAACAAGGCACGTCAAACAAATCCATTCCAAGGCTGCCTAATCTATTTCCTTATGCCATTTCATTATCACGCGCGAGTATGCCCATTCCCATATATATATAATGGTAAGGGCAAACGAACCGCCGGCGAGCAGATGCCACAGCGTCGGCCATATCAGGAAGGACAGACCGAGGAAAAACAATCCACTGACCAAGGTGGCCGTTATCTCCACTCCATACTCCTTCTTAAACCACTGCTTGCGCCACAGCTCTTCCTTGTCGGTGCGGCTGTCCATGGCGAAACCAAACGAACCTGTACCTGCTATAAACATGGTACTGAGAAATGCTCCCACTGCCGGAGAGAGGACACCGAGGAAGGTGAGTCCTGCCCATGCCACTGCTAAAATAAAAGCGAGCATGATGATGTTCTGGATGATAAAAAATCTATTCATATATATAATATCTATGTTTTAATCAGTTTGACGCTGCAAAAATACACATTTTTATCGGATTTACAAAATAAATATAAGTTTATTTTTGATTAAACCCTCGTTTTTAACATTTCCCACTGTGTTTTAATCAGTTTATAGATCCCCAAGGCGATTTTTCCTTTGCCACTTTCAAAAATCTCCTCGAACCCCCATTTTTCCTTTGAACTCCCTCCATTAACATCTATTAAGAGGTCATTCCCCGATGGTCAAAGTTGCCCAAAGTCTGCCGAAAGTCATTCCAAAGGAAAATCGGGGAACATTTAAAATTCTGATTTTCATCCCTTTTTCCTATCTCAAAGTTATTTTTCCCTCTTTTTTATAAAACTTAGCGCATACGAGAGAAAAGAAGAAAAAGAGGGGAGATACTGATAACAGGGCGCAAATCGCCCTGTTGCCACCCCTTTTACCAATCCTAACCTATTGAAAATCAAAGATGAAAGCGGAGCTTTCGCATATTGCTCACAACCTTTAAGGGTACGGGATTTCCCGATAGGGGAAAGAAAAAATTTCC
>CALZYS010000112.1 GCA_945830345.1 uncultured Prevotella sp. | reverse complement strand
TCTCGTGGAGCAGGTCGCCCATGATGCCGTAGAAGTCGGAGACGATGTCGGGCGAACTCTGTTCGTTGATGACACTGATGCCGTTCTTGAACGTGTCGAGAGCCTCGTCGGTTTTGTCCAGTTGGGATAGGGCCACCCCTTGGTAATAGTAGAATGACATTTCGTCGGGGTTGTACTGGCGTGCCGCAGAGCATAGGGTCACCACGCGGTCGAAATCCTTCTTCGCCCATGCGTCGGCAATCAGTTGGAGTCGTGCGGCAGCGTTGTCGGGAGCTTTCTCCAGTACATCCTCAAGCACGCGGTTGATCCCGTCCTTGGGCATATTCTTCAGTTCCATATACGAGGCGTAGAGGATGCCGATACTGGGGTCGGAGTCCTTTGCCTTAAGGGTGCGCTCAAAGAGTTTGATAATCTTTGTCGAGTCGCCTCCGGTATTCTCGTTTTCCATCACCTCCTGGCGCAGGAGATAGATTTTCTCGTCGGTGTTGGCATTGCTTGACGTGAGGATGTTGACAGTCATCGAGTCGGCTGCCACGGTGTTGCCTTGTCCCTTGAAATATGTGCGCATAGAGAAGAGCACCTTACTGTTGGCAGGTTCCTCCTTGAGTATGCCGCGATATATCTCGATAGCCTTTTTCTCGTTGTTGTTGAAAAGCAGCATATCGGCGTACGACCCACGGTAGTTGAGGTCGTTGGGGTATTGGTCGGCGAGTTTTTTCATCTCGGCTATTGCAGCCTTGCCGTTGCCCATCTTCTGGTAGAACTCTGCTTTGGCATAGGATATTCGTTCGCTCATGCCGTCGAGCTGCTCCATGCGGTCGAGGGCGGCGATAGCCTTGGAGTAATGTTTTTCGTCGTTGCCGTAGAGTTGTACGAGCATACCCAACACGTCCTCGCGGTCGGGCTCAGCCTTGGAGAGTCGCTCGAAGGTCTCGGTGGCTGCATTCAGGTCCTGGCTCTGCAGATACATCTGGGCGAGAGTCTCCAGGTAGTTGACATTATCAGGCTCCAGCTGCGATGCCTTTTTGAATGCTGCGAGGGCCTTGTCGTTGTCCTTCATCCTCAGATAGTAGTGGGCGAGGAAGTAGTAAGCCTCCGAAGCCTCGGGATTGATGTCGAGAGAATGGCGCAATATCTCGAAGGCCGCAGCATCGTTACCCTTCTCTCTCTCGATGATTGCTTCGAGAAAGAGACGGTCGTAACGCTGGGAGTCATCTGTCTCCTGGGCATTAGCCAAAATCTGTGAGGAAAGCAATATCCCCAATATGAATATCTTTATCTTCAATTCCTAATTCCTAATTTCTAATTCCTAATTCACCCCCGTGTGTCCATATCCACCTTCGCCTCGCTCGGTCTCATCAAGTTCGCTGACGAAGAGGAATTCGCCCTGCTCGTGTTGTGCTATCACCATTTGGGCAATGCGTTCACCATCGTTCACGGTGAAGTCGGCATCGGAAAGATTGACGAGCAGCACCATAATCTCGCCGCGATAGTCGGCATCCACTGTTCCCGGGGTGTTGAGCACTGTGATGCCATGCTTGAGGGCAAGACCGCTGCGGGGGCGAATCTGCGCCTCGTAGCCCACAGGAAGGGCTATATGCAGACCGGTGCCGATGAGTCGGCGTTCCATCGGTTTGATTACCACCGGTGAGTCGAGATTGGCGCGCAAGTCCATGCCTGCGCTTTGGGGGGTGGCATAAGCGGGTAGTTGCTGATGCCCCTTGTTGATGACTTTTATCTGTAACATTTTTATCTTCAAAATTTTCTGCAAAATTAGAAAAATAAATTGATATTAGAGCCATTTCCTTGCAAAATATGTCATTTTTACATTATTTTTATGATAATATTGGCGTTTTTAGGAGAAAAACGAGTAATTTTGCACAAAAAATCAGAATATGGACTGGAAACGACTTATAACCAACAAGCGACTCGGACAGGAAGACCATCATCCCAAGCGACACGATGACCGCACCGAATTCAAGCGTGACTATGACCGCCTGATATTCTCGGCACCCTTCCGACGCATGCAGAACAAGACCCAGGTGTTCCCGCTTCCGGGCAGTGTGTTTGTGCATAACCGACTCACTCATTGCCTTGAGGTGGCATCGGTTGGAATGTCGCTCGGCAACGACGTGTCGAGGGCGTTGATGCGCGACCGCTATCCCGAATTACTCAATACGCTGTTTGAGGAACTCGGACAGATTGTGTCGGCGGCATGTCTCGCCCACGATATGGGTAATCCGCCGTTCGGACACTCGGGAGAGAAGGCGATACAGACATTCTTCACCGAGGGTAAGGGACTGGCATTGCGAGAGCAAGTGTCGCCGAGATTCTGGGACGACATCACCCACTTCGAGGGAAATGCCAATGCCTTCCGCATACTGACCCACCAATTCCAAGGTAGAAGGAAAGGCGGATTTGTAATGACTTATGCAATGCTTGCCTCTATAGTAAAATATCCGTGGGCGGCTTCGTGTGCAGGCAAGAAAGGCAAATTCGGATTCTTCGCCTCGGAGGAGGAATATTTTCAGCGACTTGCAGATGAAATGGGGCTTTTGAGGTTGTCGGCAGAGGGAGAACCTCTGAAATATGCCCGTCATCCGCTTGTGTATCTCGTTGAGGCAGCCGATGATATATGTTATGAGATAATGGACATAGAGGACTCCCATAAGTTAAAGATTTTGTCATTCGACGAGACAACCGAATTGCTGCTTGCCTTCTTCGACGAAAAGATGCAGAACGGCATACGTCAGAGAATCATCGACGAGGGGATTACCGACAAGAACGAGATGATAGTGTATATGCGCGCCTGTGCAATCGGTAAGTTGGAAAACGAGTGTGTGAAGGCATTTGTAGCCAACGAGGATGCCATTCTCAACGGCACGTTCCAAGGGTCGCTGATACAGCATATCAGTGAGCGACAGAGAAAGGCATACGAGCGATGTAGTGCGGTGTCGATGGCGAAGATATACCGCAGCAAACCGGTGCTCGACGTGGAGTTGGCAGGTTATAAGATTATGGATACGCTGATGGACCAGATGACAGAAGCCGTGTTGCATCCCGACCGCTACTACTCGCAGCAGCTCATCTGCCGTGTGAGCAGTCAATACGACATTCATGCCGCCGACCTTGAGTCGCGCATCATGGCGGTGCTCGACTATATCAGCGGCATGACCGACGTGTATGCCCTCGATGTATATCAGAAAATCAATGGCATATCTCTGCCTATCGTCTAAAAGCTCAGGAGCCAGGCCTTGAGTTCCTGCATCATCTCGGCATGGAAGGCGAAACTGCTGCGTATGCCCCAACCGTGACCTCCAGAGGGATAGATATGCAGTGAGGCTGGCACATCATGGCGATAGCACTCGAAATAGTAGTTGGTGCCGTTGGCTGGCAATACGGCAGTGTCGTCGTCGCTCAGGGTGATGAAAGCACGCGGAGTAACCCTCGTCACCTGCTGGTCGCTACTGAACTCGCGTTCGGTCTTCTTCTTCACTTCCTTGCCAAGGAGATTGTCGTGAGACCCCTTGTGGGTGAAACTTGGGTCCATCGTGATGACGGGATAGAAGAGGATTTGGAAATTGGGGGCAGCCTCGCCCCTCGACCTCGTGGCTATTGTTGATGCCAAGTGTCCGCCTGCCGACGACCCCATGATACCTATGTCGGCGGGGTTGATCTTCCACGACGAGGCATTGCGGCGCAACATCTTCACAGTCTCCTCGGCATCCTCTACGGGCACCTGCCAATTGCCGTGGGGCATACGGTATTTCAGTACCATAACGGCAATACCCATGTTATTAAAGAAAGGTGCCCACTCGTGTCCCTCATGGTTCATGGCGAGATGAGAGTAACCGCCTCCGGGGCATATCACCACCGCTCTGCCAGTAGCCTTTTCGGCTTTAGGGAGATAGAGCCACACGCGGGCTGTATCCTTGGGGTTTGCGCTTGCCGTGGGGCAACCGTTGGGCCATAGGTCGAACACTTTCGGCTTTTGGGCCGAAGCAGAAAGAATTGATGTCGCTGCTATGAGAAGTGACATAAGAAATCTTGGTTTGCTCATTGTTTTTAATTAATAATGTTATTTTTTGTTCAATAATTAGCCTTTTTCGCAAAATCATTTGCAAAGATAAGGATTTTTTCGTAATATTGCACCCAAAAAACGAAATATTATAATATGAATAAACGATTTTTAATGTTTGCAGCCGCTGCTTCAATGTTTTTTGGCAGTAGTGCTAAGGTAAAGCTGCCACATCTTATCAGTGACGGCATGGTGATACAACAACAGAGCGATGTGCGTCTTTGGGGATGGGACAAGCCTGGAAAGAAGGTGAAAGTGACCACCTCGTGGTCTTCTGCCACCTATGAGACCAAGACCGACAAGCAGGGCAAGTGGCTTGTGTATGTGAAGTCGCCCGCAGCATCGTTCACACCGCTTTCGGTGACATTTGACGATGGCGAACCAGTAACCGTGAGCAATATACTCGCCGGTGAGGTGTGGGTGTGCGCCGGACAGAGCAATATGGAAATGCCAGTGAAGGGATTTGGCCAGTGTCCTGTAGTGAACTACAACCTTGAGGTGCTTGACGCTGCCGACGGAGTGCGCTCGGCAAAGATACCAAGCAGGATGAGCACCAAGCCGCTCGATGATGCCGATACATCATGGCGTATCAGTTCGCCGCAGACAGTGAGCGAGTTCTCGGCAACAGGTTATTTCTTTGCAAAACTCGTGCGCAAGGCTCTCAACGTGCCAGTGGGACTTATCGAGGCTAACAAGGGAGGATCGAGAGTGGAGAGTTGGATTGACGAGGACAACCTCACGAAATACACTAAGGAGAATCTCGACTCCACAAGGATGAAGGAACGCTTTGAGTGGGATTTCCACTATCCGCTGCTTTGGGGCAACGCCACCTTCCATCCAATACTCAATTATACGGTGAAGGGAATCCTATATTATCAGGGATGCTCAAATGTTGGCGATCCTGCCGGACAATACACCGAACGCCTGAAGATGCTCGTTGAGCAATGGCGTCGTGACTTCAAGGAGGGCGATATCCCCTTCTATTTCGTGCAGATAGCACCTTATGTATATGGTGATGGTGTGGAAGGTACGTCGGGAGCGAAGTTGCGCGAGCAGCAATTCAATGCCACCAAGGTGATTCCCAACAGTGCGATGGTGTGCACCAACGACCTCGTGTTCCCCTACGAGAAGGGTCAGATACATCCTGCACAGAAGCGTCAGGTGGGAGAGCGTCTCGCCTTCCTCGCACTCAACAAGACATATGGTTTCAAGACTGTCATCTGCGACAATATGACCTATCGCGACATGATTGTTCAGGACGGAAAAGCATATCTCGCCTTCGACAACATGAACGAGGGCTACAACCGCTGGGAGGATATTCAGGGCTTTGAGGTGGCTGGCGAGGACCGTGTGTTCCACAAGGCCACGGCAGTGAAGTTCTGGGCTCCAGGCAACGACCCACGCAACGAGCGCATCGAGGTGTCGTCACCCGAGGTGAAGAATCCTGTGGCAGTGCGTTATTGCTTCAAGAACTTCGAGATCGGCAACTTTGGCAACCAGGGGGGACTGCCTCTCGTGCCGTTCCGTACGGATAACTGGGAGTGATTATTTTAATGAACACAGAGATATAAGATGAATTTTGATGAGATTTTTCAGTTCTGCCCGAAGTGCGGCAGCAAGCATTTCGAGAAGAACAACGAGAAAAGTCGCAAGTGTGATAACTGTGGATTCGTGTACTACATGAATCCCAGTTCATCCACTGCCGCTTTTATAATTAACGACAAAGGCGAACTGCTTGTTTGCCGTCGTGGTAAGGAACCAGCCAAGGGCACTCTCGACTTGCCTGGCGGTTTTGTTGACTTCAACGAGACGGCAGAAGAGGGTATAGTGCGCGAGGTGAAGGAAGAGACAGGGCTCGAGATAAAAGACTGCCGCTATCTGTTCTCGGTGCCTAACATATACAGGTATTCAGGACTTGATGTTCCCACCCTCGACATGTTTTATGAGTGTAGGGTGCCCGATGGCGTAGAGCCTAAGGCAGCCGATGATGCCGCCGAATGTTTTTGGCTTCCAGCGTCAGATGTGCATCCCGAATTGTTCGGTCTGCGCTCTATAAGACACGCATTATATCTGTACTATAAATAAGTTAAGAATTAAGAATTAAAAATTAAGCAAAAATGTCTCTGCATAGTTATTTGCGGATAATACTATTTCTCTTAATTCTTAATTTTTAATTCTTAATTTTTAAGTTCTTCCGTCAGCACGCTCTCGAGTTTTTCGGCAGAGAGTCGTAGTTGGAACTGTCCCTTGATGGCTACGGTGATGCCACCCGTTTCCTCCGACACTACAATCACCACGGCATCGCTGTCCTGCGACATACCCATAGCTGCACGATGGCGCAGGCCGAGTTCCTTGGGGATGTCGAGACTGTGGGAAACAGGCAGGATGCAGCCTGCGGCCTTGATGCGCTGACGAGAGATAATCATGGCTCCGTCATGAAGGGGGGAGTTCTTGAAGAATATGTTCTCTATGAGTCGCTGGTTGATGTTGGCGTCTATCTTGTCGCCTGTTTCAGCTATGTCGTCGAGCGGTGTGGTGCGTTCCATGACAATGAGTGCACCCACTTTTCTCTTGCTCATGTTCATGCAGGCAAGAACGATAGGCACGATACTCTCCCTGCTTACTCCCTTGCCTTCTTCCTTTTCCTGCTGGAAGAATCGAAGCAGCAGTTTCATCCTCTGATGGGCACCGATGTTGTAGAGGAACTTGCGTATGTCCTCCTGAAACAGGATGATAAGGCCAATGACTCCCACGCTCACCAACTTGTCCATGATGGAGCCGAGAAGACGCATTTCGAGTATCTGCGACACAAGCAGCCACAGAACCACAAACATCATTATGCCGATGAACACGTTGAGCGAGCGTGATTCCTTCATCA
>CALZYS010000111.1 GCA_945830345.1 uncultured Prevotella sp. | reverse complement strand
ATGTCGGTGGCAAAGTTATACGACATCGATGCTCCCAACTCGTCGATAAGACTGATTTTCTTCTCTCCCGTAGAGTCGGCATCCGACCTTATTTTCATCTCGAAGTTGTTGGATATATCCACCGATATGCTTCCTGTCTTACCTTTTCCCGGCACCCCATAGAGCCCATTGGAATAAGGTGAATATTCCACGAGCGACACATTTCCGCTGGCATCGGTCTTCTGGTATGTCTCATAGTAGCCGTATTTCTTGCTACTGAAGTCGGGGGCATAGTTGAAGCTCACCTGTGGTGTGAAGACGTGGCGTATGGTCTTGATTTTGTCGCCGAAGAGTTTTCTCCACGGAGTGTAGAATATATATAGTTTGGTGGATGCGCTCACACTGAAGTTCCAGTTGTAGATATTATAGAATCCATCGATAGTGTCCGTCACCTCCTTTTGGTTGACCTCATCCCACGAGCGGTTGATCTTGTTGGTGTACATACGGTCGGTGAAGTTGAGTGTCGGATTGATATTCAGATAGTTGAACAACGTGAAGTTGCCGCTGATGGGAATATTATGCTGCATACCGTTGCGCCAGTCTCTGGTCAGACTTGAGTGCATCAGTTTGTCCTCCTTGGTGTTGATGGAGTTGGATAGCTGTCCTGTGTAGCTCATCGAGATTTTCTCATACCATCTCTCCTTGCCAGCCATCTTCTTGCGCTTGAATGGATAGAATCGGCTGATGGAGATGTTGAGGTCGGGCAGAGTCAGTGCGATAGTTGAGTCGCGCATATTCTGACTGAGGTTCATTGTGGTGCTCAGAGTCATGCCTATGCTCGAGAAGGTATTTGTCATTGAGACAGATGATGTACGTGTTGTCTGCGAATAGCTCTGCGGATTATACATCGAGGTGAGATTATTGCGCTCATAGCTGCTGGTGGCAAAGTTCACGCTTGCCGAAAGTGTGCGATATGGATTAGCCTTGGCATCCTGGCGATGGCTCCATTGTATCTTGAAACTTGTCTGCTTCGAGTAGTCGGGCATATTCTTCTCGCCGTTGATGGTGTTCTGATAACTGGCGAAGAACGAGCCACTATATCTATACCTCTTTTTATAGTTGCTTGCCGCCGAGAGTCCCCACGAACCCTTGGTGTAAATCTCGCCTATCACCTTGAGGTCAATCTTGTCGCTAATGGCGAAATAATATCCACCGTCGCGCAGATAGAATCCTCGCTCGGTCTCATCGCCATAGGTAGGCATGATGAGTCCGCTGGAATAACTCTTGGTGAATGGGAAGAAACCGTAAGGGATGGCAAATGGCAATGGCACGTCGGCCACCACGAGATAAGTAGGACCGAAGACCACCTTTTTGCCTGGTGTCACCTTTGCCCTCGACATGGCGAGATAGAAGTCGGGATGAGGGTCATCGCAGGTGGTGTATCTGCCGTGATGTAGGAAGATCTCGCCTTGGGTGTTACGTTTTGACAGTTCGCTGGTGAGGAATCCTTCATCCTGTTCGGTATATACATTGCTGATGAGTCCCTTCTTGGTCTTAAAATTAAACGACATCGAGTCGGTCTCGTAAGTATCATTACCCATCACGAACACCGGTGTACCGAATTCCACGCCTGTGGAATCCTTACCGCCTCGGGCATGCACAAGACTGCTGTCGAGACACATGTATATCTCCTCGCTCTTGAGGTCCATATCCTCGTATTTCACGTTGGCGTCGCCATACAGGTAAGCCATACCCGACCCACCCTCGTATATGAGCGAGTCGTTGGCTACGTAATGCACTGGGGCGTCGATACCGTTCTTCTTGCGGCGGTTGATACTGTCAAGCGCTATCGAGTCATCGATAGCCTTGTTGTATTTGTATATGGCGAGCTGTAGGGAGTCCATCTTTGTGGTGTCAGGACCCATCGGTATGTTTCTTTTCTGTTCGGCAATGGCTTTCTTATCGTCATTCAATGTCGAGTCCATCGGCACCGAGTCGGCTATGAGAGTGTCGGCAGTCCTTGTTTTTCTGTCCTTGGGATAGGACAAAGACTCCATCGACGCCCACACAAAAATGAAGGCGAACAGCATCAGTAATATGAACGTTATTTTCTTCACGGCTGCAAAATTACTGATAATTCGGCGAATATCGTTATGCTTTCAGTTTTTTAACACTCATTCTCGAACATTTTTGCCCATTTCAAGAACTTTTCCACACCTTCCTCGCCAAATTTCCTCAGACTTTGTGCAGTTTGCTCCACTGTGCGCACTCTTTCGGGATGTGACTTTGAGAAGAATTTGTCGGCATAACATATCACCTGTTCTTCCAATGTCTCTGGCTCATATCCAGGCAATCCTGTTCCTGTATGTCTCTCGCACACTCTCGCCAAAGCCTCATATCCCTCCTGTCTGAGTATCTCGCCTCCTATCCTTCCATGCTCGATATAGGGGCGTGAGCCGTGACAATGTATTCCCGGAGCATCGGTCATGAATATGCCTATGTCATGCAACAGAGCCCCATCCTCGACAAATTGCCTGTCGAGGTGGAGCTCCGGATGTGCATCCACTACCCCGAGAGCCTTGTCAGCCACGTCGCTACTGTGCTTTATCAGCAATCGTCGCAACTTGTTATCCTCGGGATAGTATTTATCAAATAATTCTTTTACGTATTCTTTCAATCTTCTATTTTTTTTAGGCACGGAAAACACGGATTAACACAGATTTTTTTAATATCTAAAGATATTTTGATTTTCACAGATAACCATGCGCAGCCTAATTCCTAATTCCTAATCCCTAATTCCTAATTCCTAAAAATCCGAGCCGAAGGCTCATAATCTGTGCCAATCTGTGTTAATCTGTGGTCAACAAAAAAAACTCCGTGTTAATCCGTGTAATCCGTGCCAAATTATCATTCTTTGTTTTCTCTCTCAATCCACGCAATCGTGTCGCCACGTCTTATCTGCTTGCCTTGCTTGGCAACAATCTCCACGACCTTGCCTCCGAGGGCAGCGGGCACAGGGATAATCTCGCCCCACTTGGTCTGGATATGACAGAAGGTGTCGCCATCCTTGTATTCCTTGCCGATAAACGGTTCGAGAGTGCGCGAACACTCGCCATCGCCGGTGAACTGCCAGTAGAGATGTCCTGCCTCGGGAGCGATGACAGCATCTGCCTTGGCATGCTTGAATGCCGCAAGCTGTTCGGGAGTGAGCTGTGCACCGAGCTTTGCGTCCTTCGCCTTCTGCAGGTCGGCAAGGAAGTTTTTCTTCGCCTGTCCGCTCTTGTAGTTGCGATACTGCTCGGGGTGCATGGCGAGTTCGAAGAGTTCCTCGTCGTCCTTGCCGCAATCCCATCCGTTGTCGGCCATTTCCTTTCGGAATCCGTCGAGGGCATTGGGTATGAGCGTGTGCGGGTCGTCGTTGGTGAACTCTCGCTTCTGCTTCTTGGCAAGTTCGATGAGTTCGGGAGCAATCTCTCCCGGCACATTACCGCTCTTGCCGAGAATCATTCCCCACATCGAGTCGTCCATCATCACGAATCGTCCCTTGCCCTGCTCGATGGTGAGAAGGTTCATGAGGGCGATGTTCTTGACATATTGCGAGAACGGGGTTACGAGTGGAGGATAGCCCACGCGTGGCCATACGTATGCCACCTCGTCGAATAGCTTCACGAGCATATCGTCGATGGATAGTTCGGGCTGTCCCTTTGCCATGCGTTGCTTGTTGATGATACTATGTATGCCTCCAAGGTCGGACATCATCGAGCCCATCATACCTCCTGGCAGACCGCAACCGAGCAGCAGCGACGACATGTGCTTGTTGGCAGGATTGATGAAGTAGCCCAGCCACTCGTCGATAAACTCCTGTGTGAGCGAGCGGGCGTGCATATAGGCATTCATATTGATGTCGGGCACGTCGAAGCCCTCGTTTTTGAGCATACTCTGTACCGAGATGATATCCGGATGCACCTTGCCCCAGCTCAGCGGTTCGATGGCAGTGTCGATGATGTCGGCACCATTATTACATACCTCCAGGATGGAAGCCATCGACAGACCAGGGCCAGAGTGTCCGTGATACTGTATGATGACATCTGGATGCTTCTCCTTGATTCTCTTGGTCAAGGCTCCGAGCATAGCCGGCTGTCCGATTCCCGCCATGTCCTTCAGGCAAATCTCAGGCGCACCGGCAGCAATGAGTTTGTCGGCAATGTCACTGTAGTAGTCAACAGTGTGTATTGGCGACGATGTGATGCACAAGGTGGCTTGGGGAGTCATTCCCGCCTCGGCAGCCCACTTGATGCTTGGGATGATGTTTCTCACATCGTTCAGGCCGCAGAAGATACGCGGGATATCCACACCCTGGGCGTGCTTCACCTTATACATCAGTTGGCGCACGTCGTCGGGCACAGGATACATCCTGAGCGCATTCAATCCACGGTCGAGCATGTGGGTCTTGATGCCAGCTTCGTTAAAAGGCTTGCAGAAGGCTCTAACAGCATCGTTGGGATTCTCACCTGCGAGAAGGTTCACCTGTTCAAATGCACCTCCATTCGTTTCAACTCGCGCAAAACAGCCCATCTCGATGATGACAGGCGCAATGCGCTCCAACTGGTCCTTGCGGGGCTGAAATTTGCCCGAGGACTGCCACATATCTCGATAAACGAGACTAAACTGAATTTTCTTTTTCATACTTTAATCTCCTATAGTAATTCGCTGCAAAGGTATGCAAATTATCACATTCCACCAAATAATTTTTCGATTTTATTTGGTCATTAACGCAAAAAAGTTTAACTTTGCGCCCAAAATAACATACAAAGATGAAGAATACATTATTTATATCATTATTTGCAGCCGTCATGACTACTGTCCTCTCGGCATGTGGCGGCAAAGATTCCAAGACGAAGGAAGAGAGTGTGCCTGCCGACTCGTTGGCTTATAGTATAGTAAAGAAGGAGAAAGGGGATTCCACCCTCTACGGACTTGCCTGTGACGGTTGTACCGACTCGGTTGTGGTGTTCCTGCCCTACGAGGGAGGCGACCCTGTGACCTATGAGATCATCGACGCCCGACGTCTTGGCAAGGTGTTCGGACGCCCGAAGATAGGCGACCGCCTTGCACTTCTCGTCAATCCCGACGACAAGGAGGAGGCCACGCTTGTCATCAATCTCGACGACCTGAAGGGGGCGTGGTGCAACACCTTTAAGCCTAAGTTTCGCGACTTGGAGAAGATGCCCCGCCGACTGCAACGTAGGATGATGGCTGATATGCCCGACTCAGTCAAGCAGAAATTTCTTGTGCCGAAGGAATTCGGATTCGAAATCAAGGGCACAAGTACTGTCACTTCCATCGGTTCGCGCCAGCGTGCCGAAACATCCGACGAGATGAGTCCGGTGGAATATCCCAATCAGAAGCGTTATAGCGAATGGCGCATATATAACGGTCATCTGCTCTTGGCAACGAAAAAGCACGGTATCGACACTGCCGACATCGTGCTTCTCCGCCCCGATACTCTTGTCCTCAGATTCAAGGACAAGGAGCAGGGGTATTATAGGAAGAATTAAAAATTAAAAAATTAAAAAATTAAAACGGCCGTCCGAAACCTCCGCCCATTGGCGGACGGTAGCCTCCACGGTTTCCACCGCGGTTGCCTCCCATTCCAGGGCCTCCAGGGCCACCTTGCATTCCGCCTCTCGCGGCCTTGCCTCCGAAGGCATTGAAGCGATAGGTGACGCGGAGCATACCGTAGCTGTTGATACTGTTGTATTCCGTATCACTACGCATCATGGCCGAGATAGTGCGGCTGATGGTGCTCTGCTGCTGCAGTATGTCATACCACTGCAGACTGACCGTCAGCGGACTGCCCTTGAGGAAGCTCTGTGAGAGCTGGGCATTCCACACGAGTTCGTTGGTGTTCATCGAATTGTCGCTATATCCTCGCCTGCTGTTCATACCGATGTTGGTGGCAAGAGTCATGCCCCAAGGCAATGTCACGTTGATGTTCGAACCGTATGAGAAATCCCATGTGTCCATATTGTTCTGCGGCTGCATCTCGTTGCGTGTGTGCTGGAAGTTGAGTGTTCCAGTGAGTTCAAACTCCAACCAACTGTTGCGATAGCCTGCGGTAAGGGTCTCGCGTATTCCCGTTGTTTTCACGGTATTCTTGTCTGCCACCTCCTTATTGTTGAGGTTAAGGTATCCCACACGATTACTAAAACTGAAGTCGGTAAATGTGTTCGTATAGAATCGTCCGAGAGTGTCGAGGGCGGTATTGAACATAAATCCTGCCGAAGTGCTCCAGTTGCCGTTGATGTTCTGCGGCTGCGTTGTGCGTCCACCAGTCACTGGGTCGTATGTCACCATCGAACTGATTGAGTTCCTTGTGTTCTGGTATGACAGGTTAACCATTATCGCCTGCTGGTATTTCTGCATATAGTTGTTGTAGAAAAGTCTCAGTGAGTTGGTGAACGAGGGCTTCAATCCTGGATTACCCTTTGAGATGTTTAGCGGGTTGCTGTCGTCGGTGATGTCGAGCAGGTCGGTCATGCTTGGTTGGGATGTAGTTCCGCGATAGTTGAATCTCAACTGGCTCACCTTTGAAATCTTCCAACGGAAGTCGGCAGTAGGAGTCACGTTTGTCACTGTTCTTACAGTATCTACATACACTCCCTGATAGTCCTGTATGAAGTTGGTCTGCTGCGGCTGCACCTTCAATCCCACGTTGAAGTTATAGTCCTTGCGTATCACCCTCAGCATCACGTCGATGTCGTGGATATAATTCTTGTATTCCGAATATTTGCTGAGATCGTCGTCCAAATAGCTCTCAAGCGGTTTGCCGAGGCTTCCGAGCCGGTTGAGATAACCGTCCCATCCGCGATACCCCGGAGAGAGTCTGTCAAAGAAGTCCTCACCAAGATTGCTGAAGTCGTATGTCGAGCGGTCGCTCTTCGTGCGGTTATAGCTAAACTGATAGCTAAACTGCAGAT
>CALZYS010000110.1 GCA_945830345.1 uncultured Prevotella sp. | reverse complement strand
TTATCTTCTTTGCCCTCTTCTCTGCGTCGCCATTAGTGCCTCCGAGGTCGTTGATGCCCTCAAACACCACTATGGTCTTCACTCCGTCCTGTCCGAGACAGTCGCGGTCGAATCTCTTCACCGCCGGGTCGCTCAGTCCCCCGAAGAACACTGCATTGCCGCCAATGCCGAGATTGAGCACGGCAATGTTCTTTGTCGCTTCGTTGGCTTGCAGTCTGTCGGCAAGAAAGTCGGTCCATCTGTCTTGCAGGTTGGTAGTCGTGCCGCGTCCATCTGTAATCGAGTTACCAATCACAGCGATAGCTTCGCATCCATCCCTTCTTACGTCGATAGTTGCGATATTATACCAATGATCCTCTCGCTCGGGGTTCTTTGTGAAGTCCGACTTTGGCGTGGCCTCACCATTAATGATATATGAGGTGGTGCGCGATCCCCTGTGGCTTGTCGCGTTCTCGGGGGTCTCGCCATAGCAGATGTTGACACTCAGTCGCTGCAGCGGTTTGAGGTTATATGCCAACTCGTCGCTCACCACTGTCCCGCCGGCAGGTATTGTTATATTCTTCTTGCCGCCGAACTTCAGATATTTCGCCGTCTTCTTGTTGATTTTTATCCCGATATTCGGCACATCCTCCGCAGCCACAGGCGCGCGTCCGGGGTCGTTGTCGAGGTCGGCTATGTATATCGACTTTATTTCAACGGGTTGCTTGCTGTACTCGTTCGACAGATGCAGGCGCATCACGCTTCCACCTATTGACACGCGCACAATCTGTCTTATCGACTTGCCAGTCAATGTTCCACTCTTGGGCATGTCGCCCTTACCCGTAAACTCCGTGGCGGTAGCCCATGTGGCGACCCATTCCCCTGCTGTCTTTTGCTTTCCCTTTGCCGACATTGTGCAACTCATAGCCACTGCCAGCATCATCATAATTAGTTTTCTCATTGTTTCTTTTGATAAATTTTGCTGCAAAGTTACGTCTTTTTTTCGAAATACATATCAATATTTGTACCTAATACTATATATTTTGTTTCATTATAACATAATTTCACCGATTTATTACATATTCGGACATAATACGAGAAATTCCGCCAAAGATTTGGCGGTTTCAGATTTCTCCAAGCCCCGTAGGGGCGACATAACATAGCACAGGGTGTGAACCCTGTGTAAAAATGCGTCCACTCTCTTCTCCCTCCACCCCCCTCTCGCGCCGACGGCGCGAGAGGGGGGTGGAGGGATGAAAATCATGTTGATAGGGCTCACGCCCTATCCTGTGTTATGTCGCCCTTACAGGGCTATACCGAACAAATGTCGAGAAATTCCGCCAAACATAAGACAATTTTTATCTGCAAGCGTCCTATTTGAATCTGTGAAAATCAAAATATCTTTAGATATTAAATAATCTGTGTCAATCTGTGATAATCTGTGGACAAAAAAACATCGCGCAGCCCCTCATTGCTGTAATATTTATGGAAAAAAGTTTAGAAAAGGCAATCAGTGTCACAAGGTTGGTGCTGATGAAGTATGACGGGCTTTTCCCCAGAAGGAGAGATGCCGCACGAGAAGCGCTGCACAAGCGCAAAGGGATTTTTAAAAGAGCCTAAGATGATGAACTTCGTAAGTCGGATGCTATCAATCTGACCCAGTTTATCTATCTCAACGATGCTATTTGTAGAGAACTTTCAAAGCGTGATGCCTCAGGCAGCGAACTGCTGAAATGGCTTAACGCAGTCAGGAAAGAGTTAACAAGATCTGAATTATCTTGAAAATAGGTTAAATGTGTCCCCGCCGGGGACACATTCTTTTTTTATCCACGCCTTATTCGTAGCTTTGCAACGTAAAGAACAGAGACCCTAATTATGAGCCCAAAATTGACCCTCAAATCTGGGCGCAATAGTAGTATTATAAATAATACTGATAATTAGTCTGTTCTTTCAGAAAGAATCAACGAGCATGTCGGTTGATGAGTTTGTCGAGAACAAACTCCCTCAGCAGACGCACGTCTCGCAAGGCGATCTTTGACATATTTTCATTTAACATTAAGCAACACTTCAGTATAGCTTTAAGTGGGCTAAAGCTATACTTTAGGTGAGCTAAAGCACGGCTTTAGATGACGTAAAGCTATGCTATAAAAAAAGTCCCGCTCACGTGCAATCTCTGCACAGCGGGACCTTGCAAGTTATCAAAAGTTTATGCTCATCTGTTCAAATACTTATCCACGTCGGCGGCAGCCTTGCGACCTCCAGCCATGGCTCTCACAACGAGTGAGGCTCCTGTGGCGGCATCGCCGCAAACGAAGACATTGTCGGCGAAGGCGGGCTGCTCGGGCTTGAGGAATCCCATTGCCAAGAGCACCATCTCGCACTTGATTATCTCGGGCTTGCCCTTCTCCACCATCAGCGGGCGACCGCCTTCGGGATTGGGCTTCCAGTCGATTTCCTGCACTCGCACGCCAGTGAGTTTGCCGTCCTTGCCAAGGAACTCCAACGAGTTGATGTTCCAACGGCGGGTACAGCCCTCCTCGTGGCTCGATGTGGTCTTGAGTGTGCGAGGATAGTTGGGCCATGGGTTCTTTGGGTCTTCGGGACCTTCCACTGGTTTGGGCATAATCTCAATCTGAGTGACGCTCTTGCATCCCTGGCGGTGGGCCGTACCGATGCAGTCGCTACCGGTGTCGCCACCTCCAATTACGAGCACGTCCTTGCCCTTGGCATTTACGAGGTCTTCTTTTTTGAAGTCGATGCCGGCCAGCACGCGGTTCTGTTGGGCGAGCATCTCAAGAGCGAAATACACTCCCTTGAGTTCGCGTCCGGGTATCTTCAGGTCGCGGGCGGTAGGAGTACCAGTGGCAATGACGTATGCGTCGTATCCCTCGGGCAACTTAGTGACATCAATCTCCTGACCGAAGCTAAACTTTATTCCCTCTTTCTCAAGCACGTCCATACGGCGGTCGATAATCGCCTTGTTGAGCTTGAAGTTGGGGATGCCATAGCGGAGGAGTCCTCCGGCAGCCTCGTTCTTGTCATACACCGTCACCTCATATCCCTTAAGGTTGAGTTGGTTGGCGGCAACAAGTCCGGCGGGACCTGCACCGATGACTGCCACCTTCTTGCCGTTGCGCTCGGGAGTCTCGATGCGCACGAAGTTCTCCTGAAAAGCCATCTCGGTGATGGCAGCCTCGTCCTCGCGGTTGGTAGTGGGTTCGTGCTCCATAAGATTCAGTACGCACGCCTTCTCGCAGAGAGCGGGGCAGATGCGTCCCGTGAACTCGGGGAAGTCGTTGGTGGAGTTGAGCAGGCGATATGCCAGTTCATAGTCGCCCTTGTAGAGCGCATCGTTCCACTCAGGCGGCTTGTTGCCCAATGGGCATGCCCAATGGCAGAACGGCACTCCGCAGTCCATACATCTGCTCGCCTGTGTTCTACGGTCCTTACTGTTGAGAGTCTGTTCCACCTCTCCAAAGTCATGTATTCTATCGTGTACTGGCCTATATCCCGCCTCCTGGCGCGGAATGGTCAAAAATGCTTTCGGATTTCCCATTTTAATTCTTAACTCTTAATTCTTAATTAAAATCAATAGTCTCTCTGCATATCCGCAATCTTCTGCTGCAGCTTCCTTACCTGCTCTTCCTGCAGAACGCGCTTGTACTCGATGGGGACAACCTGGATGAAGTCCTCAACGTAGCGGTTCCAGTCGTCGAGCATGGTGCGGGCGAGCTTCGAACCTGTGTAGAGATAGTGCTGGCGAATGAGCTCGTGCAGCTCCTTGCGGAAGCGACTGTCCTCAACGAGGTTGATCTCCACCATGTCCATATTACAGAAGTAGTCGAAGTTGTGGTTCTTGTCCCATACGTAGGCAACACCACCCGACATACCGGCAGCAAAGTTGCGTCCTGTCTCTCCGAGCACCACCACACGACCGCCTGTCATATATTCGCAGCAGTGGTCGCCTGCGCCCTCGATGACGGCGATGGCTCCCGAGTTGCGCACTCCGAAACGCTCGCCCACCTTACCGTTGACGTAAAGCTCTCCACTGGTAGCTCCGTAGAGTCCGGTATTACCGGCAATGATATTATCCTCAGCCGCAAAGTTGCTGCGTGTGGGCGGCAGGATTGAGATGCGGCCTCCACTGAGTCCCTTGCCGAAGTAGTCGTTGGTCTCGCCCTCGAGCTTGAAGTTGACACCGCCAACAAGGAAGGCACCGAAGCTCTGACCGGCAGAACCCTTGAACTTGATGTTGATGGTGTTGTCGGGCAATGCAGCCTCACCATATTTGGATGCTATCAATCCACTGAGCATAGTGCCGCAGGCACGGTCGGTGTTCTTGATGGCATAGTCGAGGTTCACCTCCTCCTGACGCTCGATGGCTGCCTGAGAGGCACGTATAATCTGCTGGTCGAGCACATTGTCAAGCTCGTGGCGCTGATCGACGGTGTGATAGAGCGAGCAGGTGTTCAGCTCCTTGTTGAGCATACGTGTGAAGTCAAGTGTGGCGGTCTTCTTGTCCTTAGCCTCCTTCTTGAGGATAAGCTCCGTGTGTCCCACGATGTCCTCGAGTTTGGTATATCCCATCTCGGCAAGATACTCGCGCACCTCCTGAGCGAGGAAGGTGAAGTAGTTGACGAGATATTCGTATTTGCCGATGAAGTGGGCACGCAGTTTGGGATCCTGTGTAGTCACACCAAGCGGACAGGTGTTGAGGTTACACTTGCGCATCATCACACAGCCAAGCACGATGAGAGTAAGTGTTCCGAATCCGAACTCCTCGGCTCCAAGCAGGGCCATGAGGATGATGTCGCGACCGGTCTTCAACTGTCCGTCAACCTGCACGCGCACCTGACCTCTCAATCCGTTCTTCACGAGGGTCTGCTGTGTCTCGGAGAGGCCTATCTCGGGCGAGATACCGGCGAAGCGCATACTTGATGCAGGACTTGCTCCCGTACCGCCTTCGGCTCCTGAGATGACGATGAGGTCGGCCTTTGCCTTGGCCACACCAGCGGCGATTGTTCCCACTCCGCTCTCAGCCACGAGCTTCACACTGATGGCAGCTTTCGGATTGACGTTCTTAAGGTCGAAAATGAGCTGCGCGAGGTCCTCGATGGAGTAGATGTCGTGATGAGGGGGAGGCGAGATGAGCGAGATGCCGGGGATGGAGTGGCGAGTCTTGGCGATAATCTCGTTGACCTTGAATCCCGGCAACTGACCGCCTTCACCCGGCTTGGCTCCCTGAGCCACCTTGATCTGTATTTCTTCAGCATTGACGAGGTATTCGGTGGTAACGCCGAATCGTCCGGATGCTATCTGCTTTGTCTTGGATGAGAGTGATATACCGTCAACCTCGGAGTGGAAACGCTCGTTGTCCTCGCCACCCTCTCCGGTGTTGCTGCGCGCACCCAGTTTGTTCATGGCAAGACAGATGGCCTCGTGGGCCTCCTTGGAGAGCGCACCGAAACTCATGGCTCCTGCCACGAAGTGCTTGACGATGTTCTCCACTGGCTCTACCTTGTCGATAGAGATGGGGTTCTTCTTGAAATCGAGGAAGTCGCGCAGGAAGATTGGTGCGTCCTTTTCATCTACAAGTTTTGTGAAATCCTTGAATTTCTGATAGTTGCCCGTGCGTGTTGCCAACTGCAGTGTGGCGATGGTCTCGGGGTTCCATGCGTGCTTGATTCCGTCCTTGCGATAGTGGAACTGTCCGAGGTTGGGCAGGAAGTCAACGTTGGTGTTCTTCGAGAATGCCTCGTCGTGCAGACGGATGGCATCGCGTGCGATAATCTCCAAGCCGATACCACCTACGGTAGAAACGCTCGTGCCGAAGTAGTTCTTCAGCAGACTTTCTGAGAGACCGATGCTCTCGAATATCTTCGCTCCACGATAAGAGCGGATGGTGGAGATACCCATCTTTGCCATAATCTTGAAGAGGCCCTTCTTGACAGCCTTGATATAGTTGGCCTCGGCAGTGGCATAGTCTTCCTGTATCTTATGACGCTTTACGAGGTCGTCGAGGATGGCGAATGTCATATATGGGCATATAGCCGACGCTCCATAGCCGAGGAGCAGCGCGGCGTGCATGGTCTCGCGTATCTCACCGCTCTCGACGATAAGAGCCGTCTGTACGCGCTTACCGATGGATATAAGATAGTGGTGGACAGCCGACACGGCGAGCAGCGACGGTATGGCGGCGTGGGTCTCATCCACGTCACGGTCGCTGAGGATGATGTAGTTATATCCCTCATCCACACTACGCTCGGCATCCTTGCAAAGCTGGTCGAGAGCGTCGCGCAGTCCTTCCTCGCCCTTCTTGCACTCGAAGAGGATGGGCAGCTTGATGGTGTTGAATCCCTTATAGCGGATGTTGCAGAGGATGTCCAACTGTGTGTTGTTGAGGATGGGATGCGGCAGGCGCACCATCTTGCAGTTGGTCTCGTCGGGCGAGAGGATGCCGGTGCCCACACGACCGATATATTCGGTGAGCGACATCACGAGTTCCTCGCGGATGGAGTCGATGGCGGGGTTGGTGACCTGTGCAAACTGCTGGCGGAAGTAGTTGAAGAAGATCTGCGGTTTGTCGCTCAGCACGGCGAGCGGCGTGTCGTTACCCATGGCAGCAGTCGGTTCCTGACCGTTGGTAGCCATCGGCACGATTGTTCCGTCAACATCCTCCTCGCCTAATCCGAACATCATCTCGTGGCGCACGAGGTCCTTCACACTGTTGTCCACCTTACGTCCGCTCTTGAGTTTCTCAAGCTGTATGCGGTTGGTTGACAGCCACTGGCGATAGGGGTGGGCGGCAGCGAGTCGCTCCTTGATTTCGCCATCGTAGTATATCTTGCCCTCCTGGGTGTCGATAAGCAGTATCTTGCCAGGCTGCAGGCGTCCCTTCTCGGCAATCTCCGTGGGTTCGAAGTCCATAACTCCCACCTCACTTGCCACTACCATCATGTCGTTCTTGGTGATGGTGTAGCGTG
>CALZYS010000109.1 GCA_945830345.1 uncultured Prevotella sp. | reverse complement strand
ATTGTTCCCTTCGGTCCCGAGATTCAGTGGAGCGACGAGAAGAAGCCCGAGCTCATCAACCTCTATGTATATACCGGTGCCAACGGTGAGTTTGAGCTCTATGAGGACGAGGGCACTAACTACAACTACGAGAAGGGCAAGTCGTCGAAGATTCTTTTCCAGTGGGATGATGCCTCGAAGACCCTCACCATCGGTGCTCGCCGCGGCTCGTTCGACGGCATGCTGAAGACCCGCCGCTTCAACGTCGTTCTCGTCAAGGACGGCACAGCTCTCAACCTCGACAATCCCGAGGGCAAGATGGTGGAATACTCAGGCAAGGCTCTGAGCGTGAAGATGTAATAAGAAATTATATTTGGATACAGTTAAGATGGTGTAGGTATTCCGCCTGCACCATCTTTATTTATTGAGCTTATCTGTCAAAAACCACTTAAAAATTCCAAATTCCGAATTCCTAAAAATTCCGTGCCTAAAATAATCCTTGCCTAATATAAAATATTCCGTGCAAAAACACTCTCACGCCAACACCACTTGCGATATATCGGTGACGATCTTCTTCCACCTGTTGTCGCCTACTTTCTCCAACACCTTATTTCTTATCAGCTTGTTGATCATCGACATCGCACTCTTCGGCGTCTTGTAGTCAGCACCGAACTGCTCAAGCGTGAACTCCTCCGGCAGGGCCATGAATTTTTCGGTGAATTTCGAGTTGCGCTGCCTCTGCTTCGGCATTCCCTCAATGGGCTGGTTGTCCCAATAGTCGAGCAGCGCCTTGCCCCACGTCCTTACGGAGATATACATCAGCCAGTCGCCAATGAGTCGGGCGAACGCCTTGTCCTCGTCGGTGATGTTGACATATCCCGTCAGCATGTATGAGTCGTATTCGCGCGCTATCACTCGCGGCAGCGTGTATCTCACCATATAATGAGGTATGCGCTTGCGGAAATACTCCACGAGACGGTCGCCAAGCACCTTCACCTCCAGGCATTTCTCGTCACACCACTCCCATGCGCAGCGCATGAGCGGTTCGCACGGCACGATGCCCGACATCTTCTGCAGTCGCTGGCACAGCTCCACCGTCTTCATTTCGCGCTCCGTGAGTTCCTCCACGCCTATCTTCACCGGTTTGTCGCCCTGATATTCAATCATTTCGCCCTCTCTCTCGGGCATCACCCACATGGCAATACGCGTGATGAGTCCGTCGTTGATGTTTGGTATGAACTTCTTCTTCAGCGAGTCCTCTACGGTGGAGATCACCTGGTTCCAGTTGATTTGTATGAGTCCGTTGGCAGAGCCCGTGTTGGCAAAATCCACACCCGCACATTCGTTCTGGAACGACTTCAATTCCAAGTCTCTCTTGCCCGCCCACGAGCCCACCTGCGCGCGCATCGCCGTGGCAAGTTCCGACTCCATCGTGAAGAGGTGCAGGTGTGGCCCCATCTTGTCGTCGGGATCCACTGCGTCGCGCAGTCGGTTGTAGAGCACGTGGTTGGAGATGGTGGATGGCACGTATCTGATGGGCACGTGTGGCTTGCTTTTCACGTTGGTCTGCTCCGTACCCTTGGTCTGCTCGTTGCGCTCCTTCTGTTCGGCATATTCGCGCTCCTCGGCACGCCACTGCTCGTCCTGTTGCTTGAGTTCGTACATCAGCACACGGTCGAGGTCGATGATGTATGATTTTCCCGAGGCGGGCGGACCTACGACGTAGTTGAGATAGGAGAAGCGGTAGAGCTTGGCGTCGTAGAACTGGTAGTAGCACTTCGACAGATAGGTGCCGAGCATGCAGCCGGCAGTGAGTACTCCGCCGAGCTTTATCTCGTCTTCGAGCGGAGCTACGGTCTCGGCGTAGGGGTCGCGTATGACGCCGTCGGCGTTGAGTTCGGGATGCAGCATAGGGCGCAGTCGTCCCCACCAGTAGGCATAGTCGATTTCGTCCTGTTGGATGTCGTCGTCGTTGGCTTTTTTCTCCAGCTGTATGCCGCAGTTGGCGCATGCCTTGACGATGTCGTCGGGATAGTTGGATGAGTTGCGCAGTCTCACTGCCCCCTCGGCTATAGCCTCTATCTCACCCGGTTTGCGCCCGTCGATTTCCTTCACGGTCTCGCTCTGGCGCAGCACCCACAGCAGTTGGGCGTAGTCCTTGTCGCATATATGTCGGAAGTCGATGGCCATCTGCAGTGCGCGGTGATGTCGCTCGCCCTCAGCCGCCTTGCCTCCCTTGAGCCGCTCGTATTCCGCCACGATGCGGGCGTAGGGCACGCCGCGGAAGGTGGGGTGGGGCACTGGTGCCGTCGTCGTCTCGCCTGTCACTTTCTGCGCATTGTCGGTCGCAACACTATTCCCGACTGTCGTTTGTACTGCTTCATTCTTAAGTACTTTGCTCGGGCTACATTTGCCTCCTGTTCGATAAAATTCACCAAATGTCTTTTCATACTCTTCATTGTTGTAACTGAATAATTCATTATTAATATAAAGTATATCCTCCTTCGACGGACAGAACGAGGCGCGTGCTGCGTCCTTGCATGCCTCGTCGAATTGGATGCATAGTCGCTGGCAGAGCCACTGCTGGTTGGCGGCGATGTCGCCTATTTCGCCGTTGGCCTTGCACACGAGTTTCAAGCCGTGGCCCGAGGCTGTGACGAATGCTAAGAGGAAGATGTCGAGGAATCCTCCATTTGTGGCTATCTCCTTGATAGTCAGCCATTCCTCGCGTGGTTTCTCCACGTGGTCGATATCCACGATGAATAGTCCGTTGAGCACGGCGTTCTCGTTGCGTCGCCATCGGGCGCGCTTGCCATATTTGTTTTCCGACTCCCTGAAGGTGGCTTGAAACATGAGGCAGGGCAGGCTCTGCTTGGCCTTCGCCTTTTCGGCTTCGTTCTTGGCGGCTTCGCTCGCCCTTGCCCGTGCTATGGCGTTCCTCACACGCTCCGAGGAGATGAGCTTCTCGAATTCCGCCGCCGTGCACTCCTGGCACGGCAGCTTAAAGTTATAACTGTAGTCAAACATATTTCATTCTTTTTTATCCACAGAGTTTTTTATCCACAGAGTTTTTTATCCACAGAGTTTTTTGTCCACAGATTATCACAGATTAACACAGATTATTTATTTAGGCACGGATGAACACGGCTTTTTTAAAAAAGACACGGCTTTGGCTCCGCATAGATAAACCACGGCATTTCGTGATTACGGCTTGCTTCGCAAGTTCACGGCTTAGTTTCACTCTTCATTCTTCACTCTTCATTTTAAAAGAGCCGTGTCTATACTTTAGTATAGCCTTTAGCATAAAGCCACTACCCATCGCGCAGCCTAACCGTGTCTTTTTTTAAAAAAAAGCCGTGTCCATCCGTGCCCAAAAAATCAATCGTCGTCCTCCTCGTCGCTGACGTCCTCGGAGTCGAGGGCGAATACCATGTCGGCAGTCACGTTGTTGGGGGTGAAGATGGGCGGAGCCGAGAAGCCGTTGAACATCACCGCCACGGCCTCCAGCTCCGAGAGAAAACCGCTCGTGTCGGCGGGCAGGCCGTCGCTGATGTAGTGCACGTCGATGGTGCACCCCACCTGTCGCGCGATGAAGTTCAGTGGCTTCATCGTCACCACGGGCACACCGCCGAACACAGCCTTGGTCACCGAGCACACAGCGTTCGCCAACTGCCTCTCCGTCAGATGCACGAACATCACTCCGCTCACGGTCGTCACCTCGTAGGGGAACACCATCTTCAGTGTCTCGCCGCCGTATGCCTCATGCTGGAATTTCATCTTTATCCCGCATTTCTCCAATGCCTTCCGTGCCGCCGCCGTGTCGAGATTCGAGCATCTTATCTCATCTACCGCCATCGTCACCGTCAGTTGGCCGAGTTCGTTCACAGCCATCTTTTCCACGCTCATTTTCATGTCCTTTTTAAAGGCGAGGACCACCGCCGAGAGCAAATGCTCTACAGATAGAATTGTCTTTTTCATGATATTTCCTTTTTAGTTTTTTCTAAAGTAATTTTGAACCACAGAGTTTAAGAGATTAAGAGAATTCATATTCATAAAGAGTTTAATGCCTGGGCATTTAGAGTTCTTAGAGGGCTGCGCATGATGTTTGCCGCAGGCTCTGCGTCCTCCGTCGCTTGCGACCTGCTCTAAACACATAAATCTCTTTTCCTCTTTATCTCTGTGGTTTAAAAACAACCTTTTATGTGCCCTATCCCCTCAGCACCCCGAAGGCGCGGAGGAAATATTCCTGTCCCTTGCCGGTGATCATCGGCGTTACGGAGAGCACCACGCCGTGGTCGGTGATGACCGTGTTCTCCCTCACATCCATGATGCCGGCCTCAATCCACTTCTGCATCGGTTCGCGACCGTTCTTGAAGATGTAGCCGTTGTCGCGCAGCCAATCGAAGAATCGCTGGCGGCCGATGTCGATGCCGTTGTTGTGGAGTATCTTCGCCATCTGCCCCACCATCACGCTCTCCTCAGAGCCCGACACCGCCTTGCCCAACTGATACATCGGACGCTGCGACTCAATCAACTGGCTCTGCTGCTCAAGCGTGCGCTGCATTATCTCCAACGCCCTCGCCATGATCGTCTGCTCGTTGTCCTCGGGCTTCATCGGCACGTAGCCACCCGTCTTCCTTATCTGAGGCAGCACCTCGCCGAACACCCAGTCCTGAAATTGCTTGGCGTCGTCCTTCTTCGATTGGAAGATGCATCGGTAGAGGTTCGGCTCGCCGATGAAGGTCATGCTAATCTTTCGAGTATATTCTCCATGTCTATTGATGGATTTTGTACAAACCTCGATTGAATCGAGGTTTGTAGAATCAAGCCTCTTTTTGACATCAGAAGGATTTTCAATCCCCAAAGCCTTGCACACATCCATGAGGCAGAACAATGTTTCGCCTTTTTCGTTGAGGGCCACTCTGAGCGACCCGAAGTTCTTTGAACCAAAAATTTGTATTTCCATGATTTCAAATAATTAAAGGATTAATAAACTTAGTTGTTTTTAGGAGAGCTTGCCCGAAGACATGCTCATGTTAAATGAAAATCTGTATTTCCAGATACACCATGTAATGTAAATGCTCATGATTTCTTCTTTGATTTTAATAAATACATTATACTACGTTAATTCGCGAGAAGACTTGGCGGTTGGCCGAGGCAATGCGCTTGCATGACACGTGGAGCCACATTGCCTTGCCGCTTCTCTCAAGCAGCATCTGGTCGAATCGGCAGTTGTCCTCTATCCATTCAGCCCATTGCCGTCCCTGCCTGAGCGAGTCGATGTGCAGGTCGGCAGCCTCGCCCCTTAGGTGTTGCGAGCGTTGTGCTCCGCCCACCGCCTTGTTGAGTTCCTGACAGCGGTAGCCCGAGTTAACGGTCACCGCCGCCCCAATATGATCTCTTAGTGGTTGGAGAACCTCGAAACAGAGGTTCCTCAGGTTCTCCACCACCGCTTCGTCTGTGGGGATGTTTCTTATCCCCATCCGCTCCGCCGTAGTTGAGCGGCAGAGCTCTTCGAGTGTGAAATTGCGTGTAAGTTTCATGGTATATTATATAATAATGTATGCGTGTGTATCAATAAGTCAAAGATCGCGTTCATCAGGACTACAACTCCCGATTGCGATGCAAAGGTAATAAGATATTTGGGCATACGTATCAGTCAATTGACGCAGTTGACGCAATAGACGCTCTAATTGACACGTTTGACGCGTAATTGACTTCTGTGGACAAAAAAAGGTGTTATCAATCCGATAACACCTTATTCAGTTTCAATGAGAAATGCTCGTCGATCTTGTCGAGGAATAGCTTGATCTGCGGGTGTTGCCTCTTGGCATTTTCGCGGTTTAACCTCCCGCCGGCATTAAAGCAGCTCGACCTGCTTTTGGCCTGACTGAGCGATTCGTATTTCAAGCTCGATTTAAATACCCCCTGACACAGTGTGGAGTGAAACACCTTCATGTCGCCCTCATATCCAAACCTCTCGTGATATTTGGCTATCGAGTAGAGAATCACCCATATCTCGCCCTTTTCGTCCGACTTAAACACCTCTCTCACCGTGTCGATAAACAGTTGCTCGTTGTGCAGGAAGCCGTATTTCGGGCTTTCCTCGGGCTGAGGTTTTTGGGGCAGAGGCTTGTCGTTGGCATGTACTTTTATCACGGGCAGGCTGTATATCGACTCCTGGCTGTGGCATTCCACGAAGGCTATGCCCGACAGCAGTTGGCATATCTTCTCCCTGGGCACACTGCAGTAGTAGAGATTGAGCACGAAGTTGGAGTTGCGCTGCAGATAGATGTCGTAGAGGTTGCCGGGGAAGATGGCGAGTTCGCCCCTCACCTTATCCACTAATTCCGGGTCAATGCGCAGGCTCTTGAGTTTGTCGAGGTTATGGCGCTTGTAGGTGTCAAACCACTTGTGGAATCCTCCGTCGAAGGTGAGCAGTGTGCCCTTGTGCGTGCCGATGTAGTCGAGCTGTGCAATCTCCTCAGCAAACGATTTGCCGTCGTATTCCTCTAATTTCCTTTTCAGGGCCTTCCTCTCGCACTCGGCTTCGATGGAGAGGTCGTGGCAGAAGAATTTGCAAAAATCGCCCACACCTTCTTTCACCATCCTCAGGTCGTGGTCGGAGATTTTCTTCTTCGTCCCCTTCGCCTTGTCGATAATACCAATGATACTGACGCTCGTCAGATTAGCGTTCTTCACGTCATTGGGCCAAGGCAACTTCGGACCCGAGTATTGCCAGAGGTCGAATTGCTCGGTGCTCACCGTGTCGCTGATCTTCGTGAGGTCAACGCCGTCGATGGTGGCAAAGAGCCAGTTGCGCTCCCGGTCGATGCCCACGATCTTGCCGTGGAGCCACTCCGTGTCGGCTTGCCCCATCACCTTCCACACTAAGTCCTTGTCTTCCTTGCATATATACGCCAATGTCTTGGATATATGCCATTTAGCCTCGAGCGCCTTAGGGTCGTTGAGGTTGTCGTCGTCGGGCACGATCAGAATGTCTTCGCCCACCACTTCTTTGTACATGTTTTC